>JAFZRW010000016.1 GCA_017619685.1 Schwartzia sp. (in: firmicutes) | reverse complement strand
TGCGGTGAGCCTCGATCCGAACGACGCATACGTCTATCTGAACCGCGCCGAAACGAAACGCGCCCAGGGCTTGCCGGAAGCCGCCCTCGTGGATATCGCCAAGAGCATCGAGCTGGACCCGAAAGCGATCGCCGCGCGGAAGATGGCCGCCGACGTCGAGGACGAGCTCGGCCATAAGGAAAACGCCCTTACGCATTACGCCGCGTATTACAAGCTCGTACCGGACGCGACGGACATTCCCGACGAATATTACAAAGAGATCGATCCGAAAGCATGGAAGCGCATAGAGAAGGAGCGCGAAAAGGAAAAACAGCGCGCCGCCGAAGACCGGAAGAAACAGGAAGCGCAAAAGGATAAAAAAGACGACAAGAGCGCAGACGGCGAAAAGAAAAAATAGGTTATGCTGCAAAAATTGGGCCGTGTAAGAAGATTGTTTCTTCTTGCACGGCCCAATTCGGTTATCGCAAAATTCTCCGTCAACTCTTGGAGCCCTTGTCTTGTATGCGATTTCTTTGGGTCTGTTTTTCCCATGAAAAATTTTGGAGTCAAAATTTTTGACTCTGAAAATTTTTCGGCTGTCCTCTCTGTCTGTGGAAGCCCTTAACTGTCATGGGTTTCGTCGATGTCGAAGACATTGACCCCCAGACCGAAATATTTCGCAAAGAACGTTTTCAGCTTCTCCAATACGCCTTGTTTCTTCTTCGCCCTTGCGCCGCCGAAGCGCGACGTCGGCGGGAGAATCCCGTCGAGATCCGTGCCGAGGGCGCGCACTTCCCCGTCGCGAAACGCGTTTTTCAGGAACATTCGCGTCTCCTCCGGCTTCAGCTTTTCCTTCGCCACGATTTCCTCAAAGTCGCTCTGTTGCCGTTCTCGCACGAATCTCTCCCAATCCCGTTCCACGTCGGTCTTGGCGTTCACCGTAGCGATAAAGCCGTCGATCAGCTCCTTTTTCGACCGCAGCTCGATACTCGACCGCACGGCGCGCTCGATTTCCGCGAGGATCGTCTTGTCCTTGCAGTTCGCATCATGATATTTTGCCACCAGCATCAGGATATAGTCGATATTCACCTCGATTTGGCGCACCAGCTCCATCTCGAATACAAGATCGTCGTCGATGTCTTCCGGCTGCTTGCCCGCCGGGCGGTATTTCTCGTGCAGATCGTTGTAAATGCCCATGTAGTCCTGAAAGTCCAGCGGCGAAAGAATTTCCTGCCCCGCGAACTCGTCAAAGCTCGAAAGGATATTCCGCAGGCGCAGAATGCCGCCGAACGCCGCGATAAAATCTTTCTCCGCTTTCTCGCCGAGAATCGGCGTCCCCAGCGGATATTTCTGCAAAAGCTCCGCGATTCGCTGCTCGTAGCCTTTATGCTTTTTGCCCTTTTCGTCCGTGTAGCCGGAATAATAATCGTTGAAGGATTTCAGCAGCACAACGCCCGCCGCGTCTTTATCGCCAAACAAGGCAATCGCGTCGTCCACTTCCTTTTGCAGATTGCGGAAGCAAACGATATTGCCGAAAGTCTTGATACTGTTCAAAATGCGGTTCGTGCGCGAAAATGCCTGAATCAACCCGTGCAGCCGCAAGTTCTTGTCCACCCAGAGCGTGTTCAGCGTCGTTGCGTCAAAGCCCGTCAGGAACATATTGACCACGATCAAAAGATCGATTTCCCGGTTCTTCATGCGGAGCGACAAGTCCTTGTAATAATTCGGGAACTTGTCCGCACTCGTGTCGTAGGCCGTGCCGAACATCGCATTATAGTCGGCAATCGCATTTTCAAGAAAATCGCGGTCGGGGACGTCCAGTCCCGTTGTGTCGTCGGAGCTTTCGTCGTCCATGAATCCGTCCGGGTCTTCCTCATTCACGCCGTAGCTGTAAATCAGTGCGATGCGAAGACGCGGCCCTGCGCCCGCTTCGATCTGCCGCCGGAACTCGCTGTAATACGCTTTCGCCGCGTCGATGGAAGCCGCCGCGAAAATCGAATTGAAACCTTTGAGCCGTTTCTTTTCCTTTTCCTCCTCCACGCCCTTTTGCGCAACCTCGGCGACGTTCATGACGCGGCTGAAAGTGTACGAGCCCGCGTCCCGCTTCGTCTTCTGCGTGAAATGCCCCAGCGTATAGCGCACGACATTCTCCACGCGCTTTGGCGAGAGCAGCGCCGACTCGGTATTGATGGCCTCCACCTGTTTGTCCCGCATATCGTCTTTGCGTCGCATCGTGTTCACATAATCCACGCGGAAAGGCAGGACGTTTCCGTCGTTGATGGCGTCCACGATCGTATAGGTGTGGAGCGGCAAAACTTTCTTTCCGTCTTTGTCCGGCTCGCCGCCAAACGCCTGCGCCGTCGTGCGGAGCTTCGGGTCGCCGCCGCTCTGAGCGTTCTTCGCGAAAATCGGCGTCCCCGTAAAGCCGAAAATATGGTACTTCTTGAAATGCTTGGTAATGCTTTTGTGCATGTCGCCGAACTGGCTGCGGTGGCACTCGTCGAAAATCAGCACCACATGACGCTGATAGACCGGGTGCGTCGGGTTCTTCTTGATGAACTGGTCGAGCTTCTGAATCGTCGTGATGATGATCCTGCATGTCTGCGGGTTACCCTTCGCGTCCTTGTCCTCCAGTTGCCGCGTCAGGATTCGCGTGCTCTTGTTGCCGTTCGCCGCGCCCTTCTCGAAGCGGTCGTACTCCTTCATCGTCTGATAGTCAAGGTCTTTCCTGTCCACGACGAAAAGCACCTTCTCGACGTCCGCGATACGCGAGGCGAGCTGCGCCGTCTTGAACGAGGTCAAGGTCTTGCCGCTGCCCGTCGTGTGCCAGATAAAGCCGCCCCCGTCCAGCGTGCCGTATTTCTTGTAATTCGTAGCAACCTCAATGCGCGAAAGAATCCGCTCCGTCGCCGCAATCTGATACGGACGCATGACGAGAAGCAACTGTTCCGATGTGAAGACGGAATACCGCGTGAGAACCGAGAGCAGCGTATGACGCGCGAAAAACGTCTTCGTAAAGTCCACGAGGTCGGGAATCACGCGGTTCGTCGCGTCCGCCCAAAAGGACGTGAACTCGAAACTGTGGCTCGTCTTCTGTGACGCTCGCCGCCCAAGTCGCTCACGAATCGCGGAAACCCGCGTCGTATTGGAATAATATTTTGTATGTGTGCCGTTCGAGATCACGAAAAGCTGCACATACTCGTAAAGGCCAAGCCCCGCCCAAAAGCTGTCCCGCTGATACCGCTCGATTTGGTTGAACGCTTCTTTCAAAGCGACGCCGCGCCGCTTCAGCTCGATATGGACGAGGGGCAGGCCGTTCACGAGGATTGTCACGTCGTAGCGGTTCTTGTAGTTGCCGCCCGCTTCCTCGTATTGGTTCAGCACTTGCAGGAAATTGTTGTGGATATTTTCCTTGTCGATGAGCCGTATATTCTTCGACGTTCCGTCGTCACGCCGAAGCACTTGGATATGATCTTCCTGGATTCTTCGCGTCTTCTCGGCGATGCCCTCATTCTGCGCCGCGATGGACTGCGAAAAAAAGCGCCGCCACTCGTCCTCGCTGAACGTGTATTCGTTCAGCCGTTCGATTTGGCGGCGCAAATTGTCCTTCATGTCGTCGGCGTTCCTGATTTCCGCATACTCATACCCCTGCGAAACAAGCTGACGAATCAGCGCGTCCTCCAATGCCGCTTCACTTTGGTATGCCGTATCGACGCGGTATTCCGCCTGATACTCGGCAACCACCGTGCTCTCAGGCAGGCTCGCGACGATATTGTATGTGGACATGGCAGTTCTCCTTTGCTCAACGAGACACAGCGTCATACGGATAGCTATCCCGATATACCGTTTCCGGAGCGATGTCGATCGCACCGTCCAACCAAGTAATTGCCCCGTGGAATAAGCGAATATCACGGAAAACCGCTTCGTCCGTCAACGGCTGAAAGGCTGCCTCTGTCAAACGTGTGGCGTCAAACAAACGTTGTTCCCCCGTCGAGAATGTCGCAAGAATCATCTTTCCGGCAAGAGGCTTCGCTTCCGTGATTTTTATTTCTTTCTCTAAATTGCCCGCATAGCAAACATCGTTGATGATATACATTTTACGACCTCCTCACATGGGCGGGATTTTCTGAAAATGCTCGCCTTTAACCGCCAAATTCCATGCCGTATAGGCTTCTTCCTCGTGAAAAGCAAGCCATCCTGTTACAATCTTGAATTGTTTTCTGGGAAGCGACCCCGCCAAAAGTTCCCCATCAATTCCAATAACAGCCTCATAGTCGCCATAATATACATGGACATGGGGCTTATTGTGCTGACCGATGTCCTTGAACAGCATATAAATAACCATGCCTCCGAATCGGCTCAATTCCGGCATATCATCACGCTCCTTTTTTCTCCTCAAAAGTCAATAGCTTGTCGCGGTAGTAAGCGTACTGTTTTTTCCGTGCGGCGATCTCGGCGGGCAGTCCCTCGCAGACGTCATGGCAAAGCGCGTCGAAGCGGTCAAGGATTGCGACGATGCGGTGCTGTTCGGCGAGAGGGGGGACGGGAACAACAACGTCTTTTATTTGAGAAGCAAGGATATGTTTTACGGTACCGCCTGTTGTGATACGTTCTAACCGTCGCTTCCCCTCTCTTGATTGCAAATAATAGACGATATATCTTGAATCGCAATTACCGCCATTGCTCATTACAATTAAGGCATGACAATTTGCACCTTCATATTGCTTTCCAACGACGGCACATTCTCCAACATGGCCTGATTGAACAACAAGTATATCGTCTGCCTTTAGTATTGATTTACAATGTTTTTGGTTGAATTCCTTGTTCACATAAGAAATATCATTGTCTG
Source organism: Schwartzia sp. (in: firmicutes) (assembly GCA_017619685.1). Lineage (GTDB taxonomy): Bacteria > Bacillota > Negativicutes > Selenomonadales > Selenomonadaceae > RUG12372. The sequence goes on along the minus strand of JAFZRW010000016.1, from coordinate 6,886 downwards.
AAATAACTCCATCGTGAATATTAGTTCCTTTTAGATACCGAACGCCATGCTCTTTATCAGTGAAATAGGGGGTAACAGTTCCCACAAAGCCATTGCGTATGAAAGGAAATTCTTCCCCCAACTTCATCCAGCGAACCGCAACAGCTTTTTCACCCCTATCGTTGTCCCCCCCCCGTGGACATTCTACGTCGTCGAAGGACAAAAGCAAGTCGCGGTAATACTCATATTGTTTCTTTCGTGCGATAAGCTCGGCGTTTAGTTTTTCTGTCAGCTCATTGGTAAGCTCCGCGAAATTGTCCAAAATGCGGACAATTTCGGCTTGCACTTCGAGCGGCGGGACGGGAATTTTTGCTTTTCCAATTCCTTCAGCGGAAATGGAGGATATTTTTCCTGTTGAAACGTAGCGCTTTATTTGATCGTGATATTGAGGAGTTCGCAAATAATATGAAACATATTTGGGATTCAAATTATGATGCAGGATATAACACGCATCATGCACTGCAATAGGCTCTTCACCAAGCCATGCCACTCCAATCCCGATATCTTCTACAGTTTCGCCTGCACCAACAATAATAATGTCGTTGGATTGTGCATAACGCATTTTAGGGGCAATTTCATGGGAGATATTCGTTTTTGCTTCACTGGCTGAAATTCCATAATATGTGTATAACTCTCCATAATGAATAGCAGGAACACCAAATGGAACAAAATCTCTTTTTGTAAATCGTTTTCCTCGCGTCAATTCTCCTACAGCATTCAGCGCTTTATAATCCACCCCATCGGGGCAAAGCGCCGCAATCAGCTCCGAAAGTTTGCTCATGACGCGTTCCCCCCTTCAATCTCCGCCACGATTTTGTCAATCTCCGCCCGCAAAACTTCCTCTTTTGCGACGATAGCGCGGATTTCCTCGTTCAGCGCGACGATGTCGATTTTCTCCCGCGTGTCCTCCTGCTCGACGTAGGTGGAAACGGAAAGGTTGTACTCCTGCTCCTTGATTTCCTCGTATGGGACGAGGCGGGAGAAATATTCTTCGTCCCTGCGGTCTTTGAACGTCTCGACGACGCGGGCGATGTTTTCTTCGGTCAGCTTGTTGTTGTTCGTAACCTTGACGAATTCCTTCGACGCGTCGATGAAGAGCGTCTTGCTGTCAGGCTTGCTCTTTTTCAACACCATGATGCAGGTGGCAATGCTCGTGCCAAAAAAGAGATTTGCCGGAAGCTGGATGATCGTGTCGATGAAGTTATTGTCCACGAGATACTTGCGAATCTTCTTTTCCGCGCCGCCCCGATACATGACGCCGGGGAAACAGACGATGGCCGCCGCGCCGCTGGACGCGAGCCACGAAAGCGAGTGCATGATGAAAGCGAGGTCGGCCTTCGACTTCGGCGCGAGCACGCCCGCCGGGGAGAAGCGCTCGTCGTTGATGAGCAGCGGGTTGTCGTCTCCCGCCCACTTGATGGAATAAGGGGGATTCGAGACAATGACCTCGAAGGGTTCGTCGTCCCAATGTTGGGGCGAAATCAATGTGTCCTCGCAGGCAATATCGAATTTCTCATAGTTGACGTCATGCAAAAACATATTAATACGGCAGAGGTTGTAGGTGGTGACGTTGATCTCCTGCCCGAAAAACCCCTGCCGCACATTATTTTTCCCAAGAATTTTCGCCGCCTTCAGCAAAAGCGACCCGCTGCCGCACGCAGGATCATAGACCTTGTTGACCTCGGTCTTGCCAAAAGTGGCGAGGCGCGTCAAAAGCTCCGAGACTTCCTGCGGCGTGTAGAACTCGCCGCCGCTCTTGCCCGCGTTCGACGCGTACATGGTCATCAGGTATTCGTAGGCGTCGCCGAAAGCGTCGATGGTGTTGTCCCGATAGCCGAGCTCCATCGCCGCTACGCCGTCCAGAATTTTGACGAGGCGGGCGTTCCGCTTCGCAACAGTGGCGCCGAGTTTGTTGCTGTTCACATCGAAATCGGCAAACAGTCCTTTGAGGTCTTTTTCACTGGCGCTTCCAAGTGCGGATTCCTCGATATGAGTGAATACGGCTTCCAGCGTTTCGTTGAGGTTTTCGTCTTTTTCGGCACGGGCGCGCACATTCTCGAAAAGCTCCGAAGGTAGGATGAAAAAGCCCTTCGTGTTGACCATTTCCTCCCGAATACTTTCCGCCTCTTTGTCGGACAGGAGCGCATAATTGAAATTCGTATCCCCTGCCTCGCGTTCGTCTTTATTGATGTATGCGGCGATATTTTCCGAAATGAAGCGATAAAACATCGCGCCCAGCACATAGTTTTTGAAGTCCCAGCCGTCCACGCTGCCGCGCAGGTCGTCGGCAATCGCCCATATCGCCTTATGCAACGCGTCGCGTTCCTGTTCTTTTGCGTTGTCCATTTTGTATCTAGATCCCCGTTCCTTCTTCCTCTTCCATCTCGGCTTCTTCCATCTCTTGCTTTATCCTGTTCTTGTCCCGGTACATCGCCTGATCCGCTGCGTCCACGCAGGCGTTGATATCGTCCTTCGCCGAGTTCAGGATCGCGTACCCGATGGCTATGCTGAGCGGCTGTTCGCGAATCTGGAACGCGCTCTCTTTCTCGCGCATGATCTCGACGAGCCGCTGCGCTTCTTCCTCGCCGGCGCCCTGCACGATGATCACGAACTCGTCGCCGCCCATGCGGAAGATTGCCGCCCGGCTCGGCATCGTCATGCGAAAGAGCAGCGCCGACATGCGGAGAAATTCGTCGCCGACGAGATGGCCGTATGTGTCGTTGATCTGCTTCAGATTGTTGCAGTCCGTCGAAATGAACGCAACTGGGAACTTCCCGTCGCGGAAAAGCTGCAGGATATATTCCTGATACGAGCGGCGATTGAGAAGCCCCGTCAGCTCGTCCGTCTTCGAGCGTTCCTCCAGATCCATCTTCAAAAGCTGCTGCTCCGTCACGTTATTGATCAGCCCGACAATGCCCTTGACGGCGCCGTCTTCGTCAAAGAAGGGCTCCTTGATGATCTCGAGGAATTCCCGCTGGTTGTCCGCGTTGATCTCGATGATATAGCGCGTCCCCTGTCCGGACGCGAGAATCTTCTTGTCGGCCTCCTGCGCCTGAATCGCGTTCTCCCGGTCCTTACGAATCTGGGGATCGGTCTTGCCGCGAATCGTCCAGTCGGGATCGTCGCTCTTGTCCAGATGGTGCCAGTAGTGCGTGGCAAAGACGTATTTCCCTTCCGCGTCCTTCAGATAGATATTCGACGGCAGCACCTTGAGCATACGCTCGACTTCATGGAACGTCACCGAATCTTTCGCGCGTATGACGTTGTTCAGCCGCTTCAGGAGCAGCTTGCCCTCAAACGGCGAAGCAAAAATATCGGCCGCGCCCATATCGAGGCACTCCAAATCCCTCGCCGTCGGCGTTCGGGGTGAAACGGCGACGACGGGAATCGCGGCGTACAAGACGTCGCGGTTGACCTGCCGGAAAAACGAGAAGTCCGTCTGCTGCGCGATATCGATATCCACCAGAACGGCGGCCGTCTTCTCGCGCAAACGGTTCAGCGCGCGCAGTCCCGTCTCCTCGTCGTCGGTGCAGACGACTTCGTACTCCGTGGAGAGCAGCGCAAAAAGCTCTTCTTCCATAGGAGTCTCCGCCAGGATCATCAGGATCAGTTCTTTCTTCGCCATTGACCACACCCCGGGAATAATAAGTTTATACTTACGCTTCTTCCGCTCGATACGCCACCGCGTACATGACCGGCAGCACCAGCAGCGTCAGGAACGTCGCGATGATGAGCCCCGCGGCGATCGCCACCGCCATCGGCGCCCAGAACGGACTGGTCATCAGCGGAATCATGCCAAGGATATCGGTACCCGCCGTCAGCATGATCGGACGGAAACGAAGCACGGCGGAGTCGAGGATCGCGTCCCAAAGGGTCTCGCCCTCCGCCAGATGGTCCCTGATCTGCTCGATCAGTATGACCGAGTTTCGGATGATCATGCCCACGAGAGCCAGCACGCCGAGGTCTGCAACGAAGCCCAGCGCCTGGTCGAAGACGAGCATGCCGATGGTAACGCCGATAATGCCGAGAGGCGCGGTCAGCAGCGTCATGACGACGCGCTTGCCGCTCCGAAGCTGGAGCATCAACAGCGTCATGATAATGAATACCATCGCGGGGACCGGCGTGAGCAGGAACCGCATCGACTTCGCGCTGTCCTCCATCGAGCCGCCCGCAGTGATCGAATATCCGAAGGGCAGGTTTTCCCGCAGATCCTTCGCGCGGTCATAAATGATCCGCGAAGCGTCGTCCGCCGTTCCCTGCTGGATGTTCGCCTGCACGGTGATGGTCGGCATCAGGTCTCGCCGCCAGATCAGCCCGTCCTCCGCCGTGAAGGAAATATCCGCGACCTGCGAAAGCGGCACGGTTCCCGTCGACAGGTACACGGGCAGATCGCCGATGGCCGAAAGCTCCTTGCGGTCCTTTTCCGCGAGGCGAAGCTCGATGTCTATCGTGCGGTCGTTCCGGTAATACTGCGCGATACGCGCGCCCGTCAGCTCGGTGTAGAGCGTTTGGGCGACGGCCTGGCTGGACGCGCCGAGGGTTTTCAGCTTGTCCTGGTTGAGCGTCAGGCGCACCGCCTTCGACTTTTCGTTCCAGTCGAAATTGATGTCGGTGTAGTTCGGGTCCTGCCGCATGATATCGGCAAGGTTGTTCGCGATCTCGCGGACTTTCTCTTTTTCGTAGCCCGAGACGCGCATCATGACAGGATAGTCGGCGGGCGGGCCTGTCTGTATGAACTTGATATTGCCGCGGACGTTCGGAAATTCCTCGTCCAGCGCGGCGCGGACGGTTTTCTCGATCTTCTTGCGGCTGTCCACGTCCTTCGCGACGATGACGAACTGCGCATAGTTGTCCGCCGGAAGCACCGGATTCGTCGTCAGCACGAAGCGCGGCGCGCCCTCGCCGACGTAATAGGAAAAGCTGTCCATGTTGTCTTTTTCGCTGTCCAAAAGCTCAGCAAACCGTGCAGCCTCGACGGCCGTCGCTTTCTTCGACGAGCCCTCGGGCAGGCGCATCTCGACGATGATCTCGGGACGCAGGGACGGCGGGAAGAATTCCTGCCGCACGAAGCCGAGAAGCCAGATCGCCACCGCGAAGATTCCCGCCGTCGCCAGCAGCACGATGGCCCGATGACGCAGGAACCAGGTCAGGATATCGCGGAAGATTTGATAGAATTTCCCCTGGTACATCTCGTCCGGCGCTTTTTCCCCGCCCTCTTTCACCTGGATCAGGTAATAGCCGAGCACCGGCGTCACCGTGACCGCAGCGACCCAGGAAAGCAGCAGCGCGATGGCGATGACCGGGAACAGCGCCTCGCAAAACTCCGAAGCCATGCCCTTGGAGAACGCCACGGGAATAAAGCCCGCGCAGGTAATCAATGTGCCGGTCAGCATCGGCTTCGCCGACGATTCGCAGGCATAGCAGGCCGCCTTCACACGGTCCCAGCCCTGCTCCAGCTTTACGCTCATCATCTCGATGGCGATGATCGCGTCGTCCACGAGAAGGCCCAGCGAGATGATCAGCGCGCCGAGGGAGACCTTGTGCAGGTCGATGCCCAGGATATACATGAAGCAGAACGTTCCCGCCAGCACCAGCGGGATGCAGAGCGCGACCACCGTGCCCGCCCTGAGGCCGAGGCTCATGAAGCTGGCAATCAGCACGATGATGACCGCTTCGCGCAGAGAGCCGACAAATTCGTCGATGGAGTCCTTGACGACGGCAGGCTGGTCGGACACGCGATGAATCTCGAGCCCCACGGGAAGCTCCTTCTGCGTCTCGGCGACAAGCCTTGTCAGGTCTTCGCCGAGCTTCAGGACGTTGCCGCCCGGCTCCATGGAAATCGCGACGCCGACGGCCGGCTCGCCGTTGAAATACATTTTCGTCTCCGGCGGATCGACAGGACGGCGCTCCACCGTCGCGATATCGCCGAGCCGGATCACGCGCCCGCCCGCCGCGATCGGCGTCTCGCGTATCGCCTCCAGATCGTCGAACTGTCCCGTCACGCGCAGATAGAGATTGTCCGACTCCGTCGCGATCATGCCCGAGGGCGCTTTGCCGTTCTGCCCCTCGAGGGCGGTCGAGAGGGCCTGCGGCGATAAGCCGAGCTCCGCGAGTTTCGCGATTTCCGTCTCGACGTAGACTTTTTCCGTCTGCACGCCGATCAGCGAGACTTTCTGCACGCTCTCGACGTTCTCGGCGCGGCGGCGCAGTTTTTCCGCCGTCTGCCGCATTTCCTCATAAGTGAACCCGTCCCCCGTGATCGCGTAAATCGAGCCGTACACGTCGTCGAAACGGTCGTTGTAATACGGGCCGTAAACGCCGGAGGGCAGGTCTTTCTTCACGTCCTCGCCGAAATTCCGGAGATCGCGCCATGTCGGACGGATATCCTCCTTCGGCACTTCGTCTTTCAGATTGATGTAAATGACGGTCTGCCCGGGTCGCGAATAACTCTTGATGTAATCGACGCCGGGGATATCGCGGAACTTGCTTTCAAGCTTGTCCGTGACCTGCTCCTGCATTTCCTCCGCCGTCGCGCCGGGCCACGCCGCCGACACGACCATCATGCGGATCGTGAACGCCGGGTCTTCCATGCGGCCCAGCTTGTAGTAAGAGAAAATGCCCGCGACGAAAGCGACGATGACAAAATACCATACGAGGTCGCGGTTTTTCAGTGCAATCTCCGTGATTCGATTCATGGCTTCTCCGCCTCCGCGCCCAGACGGACCTCTTCGCCCTCGTGCAGTTTATGGACGCCCGCCGTCACCACCACGTCGCCCGACGAGAGCCCCGTGACCCGCGCCTCATTGGCACCGAAGGAGACGACGGCAACTTCGCGAAGCGAGACTTT
>JAFZRW010000015.1 GCA_017619685.1 Schwartzia sp. (in: firmicutes) | reverse complement strand
GATTTTATCAACTATGCGCGGGAGCATGGGATTTCCGTTGGGCCGGGGCGCGGCTCGGCGGCGGGAAGCATCGTCGCATATATCCTCGGTATCACGGACATTGACCCGTTGAAATACGCGCTGCTGTTTGAGCGTTTCCTGAATCCCGAGCGCGTGACGATGCCCGATATCGACGTGGATTTTTGCTATATCCGCCGCAAAGAAGTCATTGAGTATGTCAAGGAACGTTACGGCGACGATCATGTGGCGCAGATCATCACCTTCGGCACGATGGCGGCGCGCGGCTCGGTGCGCGACGTCGGACGCGTACTCGGGCTTTCTTACGCCGAAGTGGACAAGGTGGCGAAGCTGATTCCGACGGAGCTCGGCATTACGCTGGACAAAGCGCTCAAGAATTCGACGGATTTTCGGAGTCTCTACGAGGCCGATTCCGGCGCGCGCCGTATGATCGATTTCGCGCGGAAGATCGAGGGCCTGCCGCGCCAGTCGTCCACGCATGCGGCAGGCGTCGTGATCGCGCGCGAGCCGCTGACGACGTATATGCCGGTGCAAATGTCTGAAGGAACGCTGGTCACGGCCTACGACAAAGACCTTGTCGAGGAACTGGGCCTTTTGAAAATGGATTTTCTCGGTCTCAGGACGTTGACCGTCATCGGCGATACGATTCAAAATATCGAGAACGCGCGCGGGGAACGGATCGACGTTCACGATATTCCCGTCGTCGATGAAAAGACGGCCCAAATGCTTTGCGACGGCAAGACGGGCGCCGTGTTCCAGATGGAATCGGCGGGCATGACGCAGCTCGTCAAAGACCTGGCGCCGGAAGGCTTTGAAGATTTGATCCCGACGGTGGCGCTGTATCGGCCCGGCCCATTGGGCAGCGGCATGGTGCAGGATTTCATCGAAGGGCGCAAGGGAAAAAAGAAGGTGACGTACCTTCACCCGCTTTTGGAGCCGATCCTGAAAGAGACGTTCGGCGTGGTGCTTTATCAGGAGCAGGTCATGCAGATCGTGCAGGTGCTCGCGGGCTTTTCGCTCGGCGAGGCGGATATCTTGCGCCGCGCAATGGGACATAAGCAGCCGGAACTCCTGATGCAGAAACGCGAAGCGTTTCTTGCCGGAACGCGGAAGACGGGCATCGACGACGATCTCGCGGGCAAGATTTTCGAGCTGTTGACGCATTTCGCGAACTATGGTTTCAATAAGTCGCACAGCGCGGCGTATGCGCTCGTCGCATGGCAGACCGCGTACCTCAAAGCGCATTATCCGGCGGAGTTCATGGCGGCTATGCTCACAAGCGTCATGGACGCGAACGACAAGGTCGCGACGTATATCGAACTGGCGCGCCGTATGGGTATTTCGATCCTGCCGCCGGATATCAATGCGAGCTCGGCTTCGTTCAGTGTGGACGGCGAGGCGATCCGTTTCGGCCTTGCCGCGATTCGCAACGTCGGCGAACAGGCGATCAAAGTTATCGAAGAGATTCGGGAAAGCGGCGGCCCGTTCTTGTCCCTGTTTGACTTTTGCCGCCGCGTCAATACGACGCAGATCAATAAGCGCGTGGTGGAGAGCCTGATCAAGTGCGGCGCTTTCGATTCGCTCGGCGCTCGGCGCTCGCAGCTCCTCGCGGTGGCGTCGCAGACGCTGGAGGCCGCCGCTCGTGCGCAAAAAGACGCCGCGAGCGGGCAGATCGGACTTTTCGACGAAGAAGAGGAAGGCGCGACGGATCTTCCGCTGCCAGATATTCCCGAAGTGGACCTTTCTCAGTTGTTGATCTGGGAAAAGGAAATCACGGGCTTCTACATTACGGGTCACCCGCTGGATATTTATCGGGAATTGATGGAAAAGCTTGCGCCGCTGGAGCAGATATTGGACGGCGGTGCGAAGGACAAGCAGCTCGTGCGTGTGGCGGGTCTTGTGGCGAAAGTGAAGCGGATAGCGACGAAAAAAGGCGATACGATGGCTTTCGTGACGTTGGAAGACTATACGCGTGATATAGAGACTATCGTTTTCTCCAGATTGTTTTACGAGGCGACGGAACTTTTCACGGAGGATCGTCCCGTGGTGGTGCAGGGACGCGTCGACGTGACGGAGAAAGGCGTGAAATTGCTCGCCGATAAAGTCTGGCCGATGGAAGACTACAAGACCGAATACTTCATTTTGACGACGAGCGCGCAGGCGACGCCGGAATCCTATGAGCGGCTTCAAAAAGCTGCGAGCGCCCATAGCGGGGAGCACGCAGTGTATATCTATCTTACGGACCGCCGAAAGAATACGCCGTTGGGACGGGAATACTGGATGGACGGTTCGCCGGAGGCGACGGCGGCAATCGAGGAGATTTTCGGCGCAGGCTCGGTGCGTGAAAGATAATAAGTGGAGAGGAAAAACATGTGGAAGGCGATTTATATCGCCGCAGATCAGGCGCAGGCGGACAAGATGTGCGAAGTACTGGAAAAAGAGGGATTCCTTGCGCGGGTGCAGTCTGTCGTTTGCGGCGAAGACAAGGCGTTTGAGATTCAGGTGCCGGAAGCGGAATCGGAAGATGCGCAGGCAATCGTCTGCGACATGGGCGGAGAGCTTTGAAACGGAAATTTGCGGCGGCGTGTCTGCTGCTGGCGCTTTGCTTCGTTCCCGCCGCGGTTCTTTCGGCGGAAGAGTCTGAGAATGCGCGAGATGCGGAAATCCGTGCGGAGCATGAGGCGGCGCTGTCGGCGGAAACGGCTCCTTCCGATAAGCCAAACGCAGCGGAAGAACCGCCCGTTTACATTCCGCCGGACGATGCGCTGCCGCAGGTGACGGCGCGCTCGGCGGTTGTCATGGATGCGCTGACGGGCGAAATCTTGTATCAGCGCTGCATGGACGATCGGCGCTATCCGGCCAGCACCACGAAAATCATGACGCTGATCACTGCGCTGGAATCGGACCGGGGCGGGTTCGATGATGCGGTGACGATCAGCGCCGCGGCTGCGAACATGGAAGGCTCGACGATGTGGCTCGAATATGGCGAGCGGTATCGACTGGAAGAGCTTTTGTACGGTATGATGCTCGTCTCGGGCAACGACGCAGCCGTCGCCGTTGCGGAGCACGTCGCCGGCAGCGTGCCCGCTTTTGCCAGGCGCATGACGGAAAAAGCGCAGGAGATCGGCGCGAAGAATACGCATTTTGTCAATTCCTGCGGCCTGCACGATCCGCGCCACTATACGACGGCTTACGACCTCGCGCGGATTGCGGCCCACGGATTCAAGAATCCGACGTTTCGCAAGATCGTTTCGACGAAAGAGCGGAACGTGCCGCTGATGAAACCGCCGTTTTCGCGCAATCTGGAAAACGAGAACATGCTGCTTTGGATCTATAAAGGTGCGAACGGCGTGAAAACGGGATATACGGACGACGCCGGGCGGTGCGTCGTGACGGCTGCGGAGCAGGACGGCGTGCAGCTTATCGCCGTCGTGCTCGACGGCGCTTATATGTGGAACGATTCCATCGCGATGCTCGATTACGGTTTTCGCCATATCGAGGCGCGCGAATTCGTGAAGAAGGGTGAGAAGCTGGCGTCCATCGCCGTCGAGGGCGGCGAGCAGGGAACGGTCGGACTGACGGCGGAAAAAGCGCTTCGTCTTCCCGTCCCGAACGGGGATGCGTCCGCATATCAGCGCAAGATCAAAGCGCCGCGCGCGGTGGAAGCGCCGGTGCGCCGCGGCGAAAAACTCGGCGAGGCGGTCTATTACTATCGGGGCGAAAAAATCGCCAGCGTTTCGCTGTTGGCGGAAGGACAGGTCGGACGGAACAATTCATTCCTTGCCGGATTGTCGAAGTTTTGGCATAAGATCACTGCGTTGTTTGCGTAAATATTAAAGGGGTTTTCATGGAAAGACTGCAAAAAATCATCAGCCAGGCGGGCGTCGCGTCGCGCCGCGCGGCGGAAAAAATGATCGAAGAAGGGCGCGTGACGGTAGACGGCGTCGTCGCGACGTTGGGCACGCAGGCAGACGCGGCTTCGCAGACGATCTGCGTGGACGGGAAGCCGCTGAAAAAGGCGGAGGCCCACGTCTATTTTTTGTTGAACAAGCCCAAAGGCTATATTTCCACGGCAAAAGACGAGCGGGGCCGGAAGACGGTCCTCGACCTTTTGCCGGAAGTCGTGGAGCGCATTTATCCCGTGGGGCGGCTGGACAACGGTACGGAAGGGCTCTTGCTGCTGACGAACGACGGCGAGTTGATGAATGGGCTTTTGCATCCGGCGAGAGAAGTCTGGAAAACGTATGTCGCGCAGGTCGAAGGACGGCTGACACGGACGGAACTGCAAACGCTGAGGAACGGCGTGGCGCTGGAAGACGGCGTTACGGCTCCGGCGAAGGTGCGCGTCTTGGATTGGGATGACCGCACGGGGCGCACTAAGTTCGAGATTTCCATTCACGAAGGGAAAAACAGGCAAGTACGGCGTATGTGCGAGACGGTGGGGCATTCCGTGCAAGCGCTGAAGCGCACGGAATTTGCCGGACTGAGCCTTTCCGGCGTGAAGCGCGGAGAGCATCGCGCGCTTTCGGAAGACGAAGTCGCCTATCTGTACGAACTCGCGAAAGGACCCGTTTCCGGCGGGCGGCGGAAAGGTTGAACGATGGGTAAGGTGCTTGTAGTCGGCGCGGGCCCCGCGGGCATGATGGCGGCAATCAAAGCGGCGGAAAACGGCGCGGCGGTTACGCTGCTTGAAAAGACGGAACGCGTCGGAAAGAAAATGGCGATCACGGGGAAAGGTCGCTGCAACATGACGAACGCGGCGTCCATTCCCGAGATCATTCAAAATATTCCCGGGAACGGCGCGTTTTTGAACAGCGCGATTCGTTTCTTTGACAATCAGGACGTCATCGCGTTTTTCGAGGACGAGGGCGTGCCTACGGTCACGGAACGCGGCGGACGCGTATTCCCGGCCAGTTCACGCGCTGCCGACGCGGTGGAGGCGATGCTTCGCCGCTTGCATGAACTGCACGTCGGCGTCAGGCTTCGCGCGGAGGTGCGCGACATTTTGATGGAAGATGGGCGCGCGACGGGGGCGCGGCTTTCGTCAGGGGAGGAGATTCCTGCGGACGCTGTGATCGTCGCGACAGGCGGCGCGTCTTATCCGCGCACCGGCTCGACAGGCGACGGCTTTCGCATGGCGGAGGCTGTCGGACATACGATAGAGACGCCGACGCCCGCCCTCGTTCCGCTGGAGACGGAAGAGGAATGGCCGAAAGAGCTCACGGGGCTTTCTCTGAAAAATGTCCGTGTGCGGCTTTTTTCGGAGGATGAGCCTCCGGAAAAACTCGGTGAAGCGTTCGGCGAAATGATGTTTACGCATTTCGGCGTGACGGGGCCGATCATCCTGACGCTTTCCCGCATAGCGGCCATGTATCTTCGCACGCATGAGTTTATTTCGGCGGAGATCGACTTGAAGCCCGCGCTGGACGAAGATACGCTGGAAAAGCGCATACAGCGCGACTTTGAAAAGTATAAGAACAAGCAAGTGAAAAACGCGGCGGTCGATCTTTTGCCCGCGCGGCTCATCGCGCCTGTGCTCGACCTCGCCTATATCGACGAGGCGAAGCCCGTGCATCAGGTTACGCGGGCGGAGCGGCTTCGGTTGGTGGAAGCGTTGAAGCGCCTGCCGCTTACCATAGTCCGCACGCGGCCGATCGACGAGGCGATTGTGACGGCGGGCGGCGTTTCCGTAAAAGAATTGAATCCGAAAACGATGGAATCGAAGCTCGTCAGGGGCTTGTATTTCGTCGGCGAGGTCGCAGACGTGGACGGCTTTACGGGCGGCTACAATCTGCAGGCCGCATTTTCCATGGGCGCGGCGGCGGGAACATGGGCTGCGAGATCGGTGGAGCAGGTGGAGTGTGAAAGTTGATGGAAAGTAAAAAAGAAATTTCGCGGGTTGTCGGCGGGCTTCGGGGCGAGCTCGAGATCCCGGGCGACAAGTCCGTATCGCATCGGAGCGTAATGCTGGCGGGGCTCTGCGACACGCCCGTGCATATCACGAATTTCCTGCATGCGGCGGATTGCCTTTCGACGGCGGCGGCGATGGAGGCGCTGGGCGTTTCCGTGCGCTGGTCGGACGAGACGACGCTGGACGTGACGGGGCGAGGCTTTGACGGGCTGATCGAGCCGGCGGGAATCCTCGACGCGGGCGACTCCGGTACGATGCTACGGCTGATGATGGGTATGCTTGCGCCGCAGCCGTTCCTTTCGACGTTCACGGGCGACGCGGCGCTTTATCGCCGTCCGATGGGCCGCGTGATCGAGCCGCTTTCGCGCATGGGCGCGCGTATTGCGGGGCGCGCGGGCGGAAAATATCTGCCGATTACGATCTTGCCCGCTGAGAAAAAGCTGCATGGCATGGAATATCAAATGCCGATGGCCAGCGCGCAGGTGAAATCGGCAATCTTGCTTGCCGGGCTTCGTGCCGAAGGGGAAACGACGGTGGTCGAACCGTTTCCTTCCCGCGACCATACGGAACGCATGCTTCGCGCATTTGGCGCGGAGATACGGCAGGACGGTACGCGCGTTTCCTGTCGTGCGGTATCGAAACTTTCCGCGCCGGAAACAATCGAGGTGCCGGGCGACATCAGCTCGGCGGCGTTCTGGCTTGTGGCGGCGTCTATTATCGAGGGGAGCGACCTCTTGCTGAAAGGCGTCGGCGTCAATCCGACGCGCACCGGCGTTCTCGACGTCCTGCGCGATATGGGCGCGAATATCGCGCTCTTGAACGAGCGGGAGAGCGGCGGCGAGCCGATCGCGGACATTCGCGTCCGGTCGGCGAAGCTTCGCGGCGTTTCTTTCGGCGGCGCGATCATTCCGCGCCTGATCGACGAGATACCGATCCTCGCGGTGGCGGCGCTTTTCGCCGACGGCGATACGGTGGTCACGGACGCGGGCGAGCTGCGCGTAAAGGAGACCGACCGGCTGCACGCCGTCGCAGTCGAGTACAACAAACTCGCGCCTTGCGTCGAGGAATCAGAAGACGGCCTCGTGATCCACGGCGGCGCGAAAAAAATCCGTCACGGCTCGTGCTTCTCGTACGACGATCACCGCATGGCGATGTCGCTGGCGGTCGCGGGCGCGGCAGGCGACGGTGTGACGATAGAGAATCCGGAGTGCGTGGACATTTCCTATCCGTCGTTTTATCAGAATTTGGCGGATTTACAGAGATAATTGGAGGTATCATTTTATGAAAAAAACGGTGGCTATCGACGGACCCGCGGGCGCGGGCAAAAGCACGATCGCTAAGCTCGTCTCGGAAAAACTCGGCTATATCTATATCGACACCGGTGCGATGTATCGCGCGGCCGCGTGGAAAGTGCTTGATGCGGGCGTAGAGCCGACGGACGAGAATATCGTGGACGTGGTGACGAAGTGCAGCGTGCGTCTGCGTTTCGTCGGCGACGCCGTTCGCGTTTTCGCGGACGATACGGACGTGACGGACTCGATCCGTACGCCGGAGGTCACGGCGCTCGTTTCCAAAGTGGCGCAGCTCGGGCCCGTGCGCGCAAAGATGGTGGAGCTTCAGAGGAGCATGGCAAAGGACGGCGGCGTCGTGATGGACGGACGCGACATCGCGTCGAACGTGCTGCCGAACGCCGACGTCAAGATATTCCTGACCGCTTCCATTGAGGAGCGCGCGCTTCGCCGCTGGAAGGAAATGAAGGCGAAAGGCTATGAAGAGCCGATGGAAAAGCTTGCCGCTGAGATCGCCGCCCGGGACAAAGCGGACAGCGAGCGTGAAATCTCTCCGCTGGTGCGCGTGCCGGAAGCGACGCTTTTGGATACGACGGGCATGACGATTGACGAAGTCGTCCAAAAAGTCATGGAATTGTGCGGGTGACGGCGATGGTATTGTATCGAATCCTTCATGTGCTCTTTCCCGCTTTTTTCCGCCTTTTCGGCGCGAAAGACTACGGTGCGGAGAATATGCCGCCGGAGGGCGGCGTGATCGTCGCGGCAAACCACATGAGCAACTGGGACCCGCCGTTCCTCGCGAGTTTTTTGGAGCGGCCCGTCAGCTATATGGCGAAGCAGGAGCTTTTTGAGATCCCGATTTTCGGCACGGTAATCCGATGGCTTTTCGCGTTTCCCGTGCGGCGCGGCGCCGCCGATCGCTCGGCGGTCAAAGCGGCGGTCAAGGAGCTTCGCGCGGGGCGGTGCGTCGGGATTTTTCCCGAGGGGACGAGGAGCAAGGACGGCGAGGTGCATCATTTCGGCGCGGGCGTCGCGCTGCTCGCGTCCATGAGCGGCGCGCCCGTCGTTCCGGCGGCCATCGTCGGCACGGATAAGATGAGAAATCTCAGAGTCGTTTACGGCGCGCCGATATCTTTTGAGGGCAAGGCAAACCGCGAAACATTGGACGAGTTCTCGCAAAAGATCCGCGAGGAAGTCATAAAGATGAAAAAAGCGTGCGAAGAACCAGAGGCGTGATATGGAGCAGATAGAAATCCGGCTTGCGACAATCGAAGACGCGGAGAGGCTTCTGGAAATTTACGCTTATATGGATGGAAAAGATTATCGGGACGTATGATTGATATTAGTCTTCGATATGAAAATGAGGGACGTCGCAGGAAGAATTTGTTCTTCCTGTGACGTCCCTCATTTTTTGCACTTCCAGATTTTCTCTGCTCCAAATTTTTTGAAGTATGTTTTTCATACTTCAAAAAATTTTGTGCGCTAAATCAGAAGGTTTCCTTTAGTCTTTATCCATCCATTGGTCTTTGGAATAAACGCCTTTCTTCTTTTGAGCGGATGCGTTTTGACGCAGGCGGTTCATTCTTGCAGCAATCTCGCCGGTGATTTTTTTGCCGCACGCCTTGCAGTATCGTCCGTGAAGGATCAGCTTTCCGCAAGAGGCGCAAGGGTACTTGATGTGTATGTTGGTTTCTTCCAGTCGTCCGCTTTGCAGCATAAAGATGACCAAAGACTTTTTCACGCCAAGGGCGTCGCAAATCTCTGCGACGCTCGATCGCGGATTGTCTCGGACGTACGCAGAGATCTCCGTCATTTGGTCTTCACGTTTTTGGATACAGTCGGGGCAATACCCGCAGCCTGTCGGGTCCAGAAAGAGTCTGCGGCATCCCGCACAGTTTTTGGGCTTCAGCGCCATCGCAGCGGCCTCCTTTTTGCCTTTTCGATTATTATACAACTTCCGACACGTTTGGTCATCCTTTTTATACCAAAAGATGTGGAGTGCGGCGTCCTATACTCTCGTTATCCGAACAGTTTTGAGAAGAATCCGCCGCCTTTTTTCTCAAAGGCGTCCTCGATCCGCATACGTTCGTGCAGGAACGGAGACTTCACGTATTTCACGGGCATGGGCGGCGACAATATAGTGCGCTCGCCGCCTCCTGGGAAGACGTAGGACGTCGTCGGCTCCATCACGCGAATGAGGTCGTCCGGGCCTTCGTCCAGGTTCAGCGCAGCCGCTTTCCCGGTCTGGCCGTTCACCATTACGCGAATTTGTCTGTCGTTTTCCCCCGCGTCTTTCTTGCAGTCGAGAAAATAGACCGGCAGCAGGAGAAACGCGAATTTATGCTTGCGAAGGTCGCGGGAGACTTGCAGCGGCGCGCATTGCTCAAGACCGAAAGCCGCCTTGAGACGCGCGGGCGTTTTTTTCTGCAAAATGTAGCTTGGGAGTGTCCGCTGCCATTCGCCGATGTTTTGCGCCGCGAAGAGCCGCACGTTCCCTTCCAGATAGGCGGGCTTCAATATGGAGAGCTCGCTGTAGTCCCACGGCGCCAGCTCGTCCAGGAGATACGCGTCGAACATCAGCGTGCGCGTCCATGCCCAGTTCAGGCACTCCTGATAGAACCAGAACGTCCCGCGTTCCGACTTGACCTGCATTTTCCAGCGCAGATCCGCAAGCTGGACAGGGACGTAGGCGGCAATCAGTTCCTCTTTTGCGCGTTCTTCGATATTGTCGTCCGAAAAATCGCTCGCGTACCGCCGCCTGAGGGACGCGACGGCTTGCGCTGCTTCATCGTGGTGAAGATGGAAGGGCAGACATTTTCCGTAAAAATTGTATTTCCGGCCGACGATCAGCGTCGCGTCAAAGTCGCCCGTGGACAATCGGTCGTAGTCGCCGAATTTTTGTCCGCAATACGGGCAGGTGAAAATATTGTCCGTGAGTTTGGACGTGAGCTTTTTTCCGCAGTGCGGGCAGTTCATTTCGATATAGGCTTCGTCGTTGATCGCGTCGAGTGCGTCTGCGTCGTAAGCGCGAATCATTTCGTCAAGCCGCGTTCTTCGCATTTTCCGCTCGGCGGGCGGGGGCGGCGTCAGCGCGTCCTTGTCCATGATCGTGACATGGCCGAGCTTCAGGCAGCCGTCGATTGTTTCCAGCGGCTGATGGCGAAAGGTAATGCGCGGCGTAAAATCCTCGTCCGTCGGCGCGAAGGGGACGAAATGTCCGCAGTAGGCGCAACTCATGCCGCCCTTCGGCATATCGGGGTACATGGGCGCGCCGCAATCTTTGCAGGCAAGAGCGCTGATGGCAATCTTTCCTCGCTGTCGGTCGGCCATTTATCGGTCACTCCTTTTGATTGATAGCCCGTAAAATAGCAATGGGCGGCATGGACGTGAAAAAGCCCCGCTCATGCGGGGCCGGAATTTTCCTTGGAGCGAAACGGATAGCAGATCAGCGCGACGACGGCGGAAAAGAGCCACTTGAAGAGGACGATCATCGCCAGGATGAACGGCCCGACGTTGTCGACGAGCAGCAGGAAGAGATACCACGCGAAAAGAAGAAAGAAAATGGCGCCGACAAGATACAGAAGAACCGTCAACATCGTTTCCACCGCCTTTCACGACCTATACGACCTGTATAACTATTTATATTGTATCACAGAAACGCCGTTTTTTGTACTATACGGATTTGTTTCCCTAGATGTTGGTTCCGTCAAGCAGCAGTTTCGTAAATGCGGAGCGGCTGATGACGCCGACGAGAGAGCCTCTCCTTGTGACGAATACGCGCTTGATTTTCTTTTCAAACATGAGATTTCCGACCGTTTCGAGATCGTCCATCTCGTCTACCGTGATCGCGGGAGACGTCATGATATCCTCTGCAGTCTTGGCCATGCACTTTCGCAAAGCGTCTTCGTACTCTTGTATCTTGCGGTCGTTGGTGACGCCAAAAAGACAGATCTGCCAAAGATTCGGTTCGTTCGGCCGGATCTCTTTCCGCATGAGGTCAAACTCGCTCACTACCCCAAGCACGGTATTGAAGTCGTTTACCACGGGGAGTCCAGAGATGTTGTGCCGAAGCATGAGGGCTGCGATGTCCTTGATGGGCGTGTCTATCAGCACCGTGTAAACTTGCCGTTGCATTACGTCTTTTGCCAACATATTGATTGCCTCCTCGTTTCAGAGATTATCTTTTATTGAATTATTCGTGGAAAAATGCGAGTTTCCTGCTTTTGATGAGCGGACATTTTTCATGGGATCGGTTTGTGGCTTCGGGCAGTGCGGTATTGAAGCTTTTGCGGGACTTTTTTGCAGTTTTCAAAAAAATGATAGCGAAAAAGGGTAACTTTATGATATACTCTAAAATAGCTTGTAAAAGGCTGGGTGATGTGGTAATCTTATGGAAGTGATTCTTGCGGAGTATCTCGGCTTTTGTTACGGCGTGAAGCGGGCAATCCGGCTTGCGCGGGAAAGCGCAACGGAAAAGAACGCATCGACGCTGGGGCCGATTATCCACAATCCGCAGATGGTCGCGCGTCTTGAAGAAGAGGGCGTCGGCTCCGTCGATACGGTCGGCGAGGTGCCGGACGGCGGAACGGTCATTATAAGGTCGCACGGCGTCGGTCCGGCGGTCTACGAAGAGGCAAACGCGCGCCCCATCAAGGTCGTGGACGCCACCTGTCCGCATGTCAAGAAAGCGCAGATGGCGGCGCACCGGCTTGCGGAAGACGGCTACGACGTCGTGATCATCGGTGAAAAAAAGCATCCCGAGGTCAAGAGCATTTTGGAATGGGCAGGCGGAAAAGCCGCCGTCGTGGAGACGGAGGAAGAAGCGGAAGCGCTTCCGTCCTATGTGAAACTGGGAATCGTCGCGCAGACGACGTTTTCCGGCACGCGGTTCCAATCGATTGCTGCGCGGCTTCTTGCGAAGTCCAACGACATACGGATCGTCAGGACGATCTGTACGGCGACCGATCAGCGCCAGTCTGCGGCGCTGAAGCTTGCGGCGGACGTCGATATGATGCTTGTCATCGGCGGGAAGAACAGTGCGAACACTACGCGTCTCGCGCAGATTTGCGCGGAAAAGACCGTGGTTCACCATATCGAGACAGCGTCCGAGCTTGAGGACGAATGGTTTCGCAATATCAAGAAAATCGGGATCACAGCCGGAGCTTCGACGCCGGACTGGATCATCAGGGAGGTATATCAAAAGTGTCAGATGTGAATGAACAAAACATGGAAGCCCTGCTGGAGGACATGCAGGATATCCAGGAGCGTACGGTCGTCCCGGCGACCGTCGTCTCGGTGTCGCACGCCGAGGCATGGGTATCCATCGACGCCAAGCAGGACGTTCCTATTCTTAAAAAGGAGCTTGCATATCCCGAGCCGGATTCGGCGGAAGACGTCGTAAAAGTCGGCGACGTCATCAACGTTTACGTTGTGTCCAAGGGCGGCGAGCACGGCTATACGCTTTCCAAGCTGAAAGCCGACCAGGAAGAATCATGGAAGAAGCTCGACGGCTGCGTAGAGAGTAAGAAGCCGATCGAAGTTACGGTCCTGAAAGCGATCAAGGGCGGCCTTTCGGTCAGCGTGCAGGGGCTGCGCGGATTCATTCCCGCGTCCCATGTGGGACTGCATTATGTGCAGGATCTTTCCTCCTTTGAAGGAAAAGTTTTCGACGCGCTCCCGATTGAGTTCGACGCGTCGAATCACAAGCTCGTACTTTCGCGCAAGGAACTCTTGGCGAAGGAGCGTGAAGAAGCGCAGGAACGCGTTTTCTCGACGCTGGAAGCAGGGCAGACGGTCCACGGTACGGTCAAGCGTATCCTCGACTACGGCGCGTTTATCGACGTGGGCGGCGTGGACGGTCTCGCGCATATCTCCGATCTCGCATGGGATCGCGTCAAGCACCCGTCGGACGTCTTGAAGGTCGGTCAGGAACTCGACGTTTTCGTGAAAGACGTCGATCAGGAGCATCACCGCATTTCTCTCAGCGTCAAGGACACGCAGCCCGATCCGTGGTTTGACCGCGCCGGACGCTATGAGGAAGGCCAGATCATCGAAGGCAAGGTCATCAAGCTGACGGACTTCGGCGCGTTCATGGAAATCGAGCCGGGCTTTGACGGACTGATTCCGATGGGCGAGCTTTCCACCAAACGCATTGCGCGCGCGGATGAGGCCGTCCATACGGGGGATATGGTGACGGTCAAGGTTCTTCGCATTGACACGGCGCGCAAGCGCATCTCGCTGAGCATCACGAAAGCGGCGAAAGAAGCCGAGGGCGAAGGCGAAGCGGCGGAAGAGCAGTAATATAACAATGGGGTGAAGGAGTGATGGGGACATCACTCCTTTATTTATTTTTGAGAGAGAGGCAGCAGTATGGAACTTACGCCGATGATGCGGCAGTACCAGGCGACAAAGGAACTGCATCCGGACGCGATCTTGTTTTTCCGTCTGGGCGATTTTTATGAAATGTTTTTCGACGACGCCGTGCTTGTCTCAAAGGAATTGGGACTCACGCTGACGAGCCGCAGCGGCGATATGGAAAAATCGCCGATGTGCGGCGTTCCGCATCATTCGGCGGAGAGGTACATCACGAAACTGATCCGGCGCGGGTACAAAGTCGCTGTCGCGGAGCAGATCGGCGATCCGAAGGAGCCGGGCCTGACGAAGCGCGAAGTCATCAAAGTCGTCACGCCGGGAACAATCATGTCCGAGGACGCCCTGACTGCGGCGCAGAACAACTATATCGCGCTCCTTTACGAGGCGGGGGAGAACGTCGTGCTGGCGGGCGCGGATATTTCCACCGGAGAGTGTTTCTATGGCGTTTACGCCGGGAAGAATCGCCAGCAGACGCTGCTCGACGAGCTGTACCGCGTCATGCCCTCGGAGCTTTTATTCGCTGGCGCGCTGTCTTTTCGGCAGGATATAGAATCTTTCATAGCGCAGCGCATGGCGCAGTGTTCGTTTACAGACCTTTCGCCCGTCGAGCGGCCGGAGGATATGATCCTGCGTCATTTCGGCACGGCGCGCCGTCCGGGCGACGTGAGCGTGGAAACGGCCCTTGCGACGCTGCTCGACTATTTGCACCGGACGATGATGACCAATCTCAGCCATATCAGCCGATTGACGCGGCTGGAATCGGCCGGGCGTCTCTCGCTCGATACGGCGACGCTGCGCAATCTTGAGATCACACGCAATCTGCGGGACGGGAGCAAGAAGAATACGTTGCTCGACGTTCTCGATT
>JAFZRW010000116.1 GCA_017619685.1 Schwartzia sp. (in: firmicutes) | reverse complement strand
TGAAACCGCCGTGAAAGGGCGGTGTCTTAACCACTTGACCAACGCGCCATGGCTCCTTGAGCAGGACTCGAACCTGCGACCGATCGGTTAACAGCCGATTGCTCTACCGACTGAGCTATCAAGGAATCAAAGCGATGCTTGTTGCACCGCGTTAAATATTATAGGGGATTGCCGAAAAAAAAGCAAGAAATTTATTTTGGAAGTCTCATGTCGCGTATGGAAAGAAATATATTCCTGAAAGACTGCTTTATTTTATGCGGAAATTTTTTAATGCCAATCCTATGCAAAACATTTGCCCAATATTGTTTCTTCTCAAAATATGCTCCTACAAGACATAAAAGCAATAAAATAGCTATATCGAAATAGAGCTTAAAGGAATACGGACTATCAACGCAATCCTGTATTGTAAAGCACCACACGGTAAAAATAGCTGATTGTACGCACAATCGGACGCATTGTCTCATATCATCGAAGATCGCAAAATATATACAGCCCCACTCAATGACTGCAAGCACAACGACTACTAAGATATGTTCCATCTTTGTTCCTTTCATAAAACAAGCGCCGACGTAAGGCGGCGCTGTTCATACACTATTGCGTTTCTCAAATATTTCCGCCCCGGTCAAGGAAAATCAAGCATCCTTCCGGAATAGGAGGATTTATACAATAGCGACGGTCATCCCCTACTTTCCAAAAAATTCCATCTTTCTCTTTGCGATAGGTTCCCGTAAATACTTCATCATCAGAGCCGTCTTCATTGTAGTCCCGAGAGTGCATCGTTACTTTATTCTCAAATTTGCGGCGTGCAGACAAGCTGCCATCTTCCCTGTACACGGTGAAAATATGAGATGCGTTGTCATAGTCAAAGGTACATACGACGGTATCCAGTTCGTCTTTGATAAGATACTGCCCGGTAGCCGTCAAATTGTTATATGCAAGGATATAGGTCATAATACCGCCCTTGTAATCTATCTTTGCCCGATACTTGACGTCGGCGCTGCACACCTGCGCTGTCGCCATCACGCACACCAAAAGCAGCAAGGAAAAGAGTTTCTTCATGTTCATTTCTTTATTCCTCCTAAAATTTTTGTTTATTTCCTTTTGTTGCCCTTTTTCGGGCGCATCCCTCCTTTTTCTCTTGCGTTCCTTGTCTCCGATTGTATCACAGATGTCCCCCCCCGCAAGACATTTCTTCTTTTCTTGTAGCGGTTGTGCTTGCGGGGGGCGCGGAAGATTTTGGCAAGGCGAAAGAAAAAACGCAAACAATTTTGCGCATCAAAAAACGCCGACGAATCCGCCGACGTTTCAGTTAGATATATTTTGTTATTCTTCGCCCATGTCCTTCCGCATGCAGCAATTCTTGTACTTCTTGCCGCTGCCGCAAGGGCAGGGATCGTTGCGCCCAACTTTTCCTTTTTTTCGGCGCGCCGCCTCGAAGGAAATGATCTCGCCGCCCTCGGGATCGAGCTTGCCCGTGACGATTTCCGTCGGCGTGTGGCCTTTGAACTTCCACATACGGAGCGACTGATGAAAAGCGATCAGGAGCGGCGACAGCGCCTCCATGTCCTTCTCGTTTTCCGGCTCTCCCAATTTCTCGATATAGGCGAGGACGTCTTTCATCTCGCCGCCGTTCTGGAAGAGAATCGTGATCTGACCGACGACGTCCGCCGCGCGCAAAACGTCCAGCTTGTACGCCGCCATGAAGAACTGCGCCAGTCCCTTGTATTCGTTCGTCGCTTCGATGTAGTCTTCTTCGCCCGCGTCGTAGACCTGCCCGTAGGACAGCTTCGCGAAGCCGACGCCGATCTTGTCCTGCGCCTCGAGGATCTTGCCCGGGTCCATCACGGTGTAATAGTACGCCACATGCTCCGCGGTGCGGACGTTCCGCTGCCAGCACGAGCCATTGAACATGATTTTCATGAAATCGGAGAAGCTCAGATCGTCCGTTCCGATTTCCGAATGCTGACGCACTTTCGCAAAAAGGCGGTCGTAATCCATGACGCCGTAATAGAACAGCAAACCTGCCGCAATGCGGAAAACGTCGGTGTTCAGCTCGACGGCTTTGGAGAATGCCTGATTCTTGTCAAGCTGTTGAAATTCGTCCATGATCTCTTTCGGCAGATACCAGGCAAGCTCTCCCTTGTAGGAGCCGCTGGCCATCAGGCCGAGGCTCTGGAAATAATCGAGCCGCGACTCGTCCGCGCGAAACTCCGTCGAAATACCTTTTTTCGCCGACAAATGACGAAACGCCTGATACTGCTCGTCTACGAGCGAAACGAACCAGGTGCGGGAGAATTCCTTGATAGCCGGAACGAGTTTCTCGATCAGTTCCGCCTTGTTCATGCCGCTGGTGCCGGAGAGGCCGACGTTGTAGCGGATATCGTCGAGCTCCTGCCGCGTCATTGTCGCCAGCGCGTTTTTCAGCGTGCGCCGCGCCGGGACTTCCCTCTTCATCAGTTGTTTTTTGCGCTTTTCCGCTTCCTCCAGCACTTGCTTCTGAAGTTCCTCCAGACGCTGCTTCGCCGAATTCTCAAGTTCCATAATGCATATTCCTTTCTTTATAAATTGCTCTGATCGTTAAATATCTCGCCCACCGCTAACGCGGTCCCGAAACAGTCCACTGGACTGTTTCGCCCCTCGAGGGGAAGGCGTTTTGCATATTACTCTCCGAAGAAATCGGAGATTCCCTGAACGATACCGACGGCGGCTTTTTGCACGCCTTTCCTCGAAGTCAGGAGTTTTTCCTCTTTCGGGTTGGAAACGAACGCCACCTCGATCAGCGTCGCTGGCATTTTCGTATGCTTGACGACATAGAAATTGCAGGTCTTGATGCCCCGACTTGTCGTCTTGAGCTGCGCGACGAGATTCGACTGGATCTCTCCCGCCAGCCTCTTGCTCGCCGCCGAGCCCTTCGTATAGTAATATCCGGTGGTGCCGGTGGCTTCCCTGCTCGTGAAAGAATCCATGTGAATCGAGATGAAGATATCCGCTTTCGCTTTGTTCGCCACATCGCAGCGCGCCTGCAGCTCGTCGACGTCCGTCGCCTGCCGGTGCTTCGAGGAAACCTCCGTGTCCGTCGTGCGCGTCATGATAACTTTCGCACCGGCCTCCTTGAGCATTTTCTCCACTTCTTTCGCGATTTGGAGCGTGATGCTCTTCTCGGTCGTGCCCGACGGCCCGATGGCGCCGGAATCCTCGCCTCCGTGTCCGGGATCGATGACAATTTTCTTGCCTTTGACGCCCGGCGAGAATTCAACTTCTCCCGAGAGCTCTTCCACATTGTCGTCCGGCTTTTTCTCCTCGCCCGGCTTCTCCTTGCCGCCCTCGTCTTCCTTCCCTGACGGCTTTTCTTCCTTCCCGTCTTTTCCCGACGGTTCCGGCTGCTGTCCTTCCGGTTTTTCCGGCGTCTGTTCGCCCGAGCCTACCCGATCGTCGGTAATCGTGCCGCCGTGGGCATCGTCCTTCGCCCTGCCGACCTTTCCGAAATCCAGCACGACGCGGTACGGCATCGCCCCGCCCTCAATGGAAAACACATCGTACTGGCCTTTGCCCATCGTCGTCTCCACGACCACGCGCACCGTGTTTTCGTTGAACTGCGCCACACGCACCTTGCTCGCGAACCGGCTCTCGATCACCGTCTCCCGCGCGACGTTCGGGCTGAGCCACGCGCCGTGAAGATCGACGACGACGCGCGACGGATTCGACAGCACCATCACCGAATAATCGACTTCTTTATTCGCGTCCAGTACGATGCGAAGCCGCTCCATCGAGCCTGCCATGCGCACCGCCGTAATGCCGGACAGCTTGGCCGCTTTCTCGCTGAAGGGCGTCGCCGCTTCCGCAAAGGAGGGCAGCACTGTCCCCAGTAA
Organism: Schwartzia sp. (in: firmicutes); assembly: GCA_017619685.1. Classification (GTDB taxonomy): domain Bacteria; phylum Bacillota; class Negativicutes; order Selenomonadales; family Selenomonadaceae; genus RUG12372. Next base: position 5,781 of record JAFZRW010000116.1, on the reverse strand, counting down.
GAACAGCAGCGTAAATAATATCCGAATCATCGAAACCTCCGAGCCAAACAGAAACCCTGTAGCAAACATCTATACTCTGCAATAACTTATATCATACATCATATCGGCGCAAAAGAAAAGCGCGGCATTATTATGCCGCGTTTATCTGAAAATCCGTTGCATACGACGCGCTATTTCTCCGCGTCGAGCCATAAAATTCTACCCTTCCAGCACATGCTTCCGCACGGCTTCGGCAAATCCGTTCTGCTCGCAGGGAAGCGTCACTTCGTCCGCCGCCTCCTTGACGGCGGGAATGGCGTTTCCCATCGCAACGCCGAGGCCCGCCGCACGAAGCATTTCCACGTCGTTGCCGGAATCTCCGAGCGCCATGATCTCACCCGGCGCGATCCCGCGCTTTTCGGCGAGGGCCAGCATCGCGCGCGCCTTGGAAACGCCGGGACGCACGATTTCGATATAGGTCGGACTGGACTGCATGACGTCCGCTTCGTTGCGGAATTGGTTCCGAAGCTCGCGGATACTGTCTGCGATTTCTTCCGCCGGAACGACGGCGAGCAGTTTCGGCACGTCCTTCGTCCGCGCGAGCATACCGCCGCGCCCGACCGCCTCGCCGAAAATCTTCGACGCCGCTTCGTAAACGCGCGCCGCTTCCGTTTGCTCAACGTAGTAGAGCGCGTCGCCGACGTAGCTCTGCACGTACCAGCCGCGCGCGAACGCGTAGCCCAGCACGCGCTCGACGACCTGCGGCTCCAGATACGACGCCGCGAGGACTTCGCCGCTCGTCGAGCGGACGATGGCGCCGTTGTAACTGATGACGACCCCTTCCACGCCGATCTCTTCCGCATATCGTACCGCCGAACTGTGCATGCGCCCCGTGGCGATGACCGTCGGCACGCCGAGTTTCGCCGCCTCTCGCACGGCGTTCTTGTTTTCCTCCGAGATCTTATACGCGGCGTCGACCAGCGTACCGTCGAGGTCGGTCACGATCATGCGGATTTTCTTCTTCTCGCCCATCATGCCGTCTCCATATCGCGGCTCGCCACAATATCAACGCCAAGCCCCAGAATATCCGCCGCAACGACGTCGCCCGCGTGAACGGGCGCCTTGACGCTGACGGTGCGGAGCGCCTCCGCGCATTCGACGACACGCCCTTTCGGCAGTTTCTTTGCCGAAACCACAGGAAGCAGCGGCAGCCGCCCGCCCTCAATCCGCACGGTAGACGTCAGCATGCGCGTCGGCGCGGTCAGTTCCTCTTTCGCGTACTGCGCACCCCGCGGGCAAAAATTGCCGGTCACGTTCGTGACGACGCCGTCCTCCACCGTCGCGGTAAGCTCGCAGCTCAACGGACAGTTGATGCAGTTCAGTATTTTCGTTTCCGTACTCATATCAGTTTCCCTCCTCCAGCGAAACCGTTAGCTCCGAAGAAAGCGCCGCGATTTTTGCCTCCGGCAGATCGACCGCGATCATTTCGCTGGGCTTCGCAATCATCAGAGGCTTCGCGAAAACCTCCTCGCCGCCGCTCGTGACTTTCAGCTTCAATTTCCCGCGCATCGGCTGCGTCACGCGCATGAACAGGCGGACTTTTTCCGCGTCGTCGCCGAGCCGCAAGTGCTGCGGCACACAGGTGCGGACGTTGGCCCCGGTCGAGACCGCAAGATCGCGTTTCCTGCCGCCGCCTTCCCCGAGCGCCGCTTTCGCCGCGAACTTTCCGGCAATCTCCGCCTCGTCGGAAACGAAATCCACGAGGTCGTGCACATGGACGACGTTGCCTGCCGCGAAAATCCCCAGCTCGCTGGTCTCGCGCCGCTGATCGACAATCGGGCCGCTCGTCAGCGGGTGTATCGCGAGGCCGAGCCCTCGCGAAAGCTCGTTTTCGGGAATCAGCCCGACGGAGAGAAGCACCGTGTCGCAGTCGATCTCAAATTCCGTCCCGGCAATCGGGCGCATCTTGTCGTCGACTTTTGCCACCGTGACGCCCGTGACGCGGTCTTTTCCGTGAATCGCAACGATGGTATGCGAAAGATGGAGCGGAATATCATAGTCGTTCAGGCATTGGACGATATTTCGCGTGAGGCCGTTGGAGAACGGGCAGATTTCCAGCACCGCCTGCACTTTGCAGCCTTCCAGCGACATGCGCCGCGCCATGATCAGGCCGATGTCGCCGGAGCCGAGAATCACGACTTTCTTTCCGGGAATATATCCTTCCATATTGACCATGCGCTGCGCCGCGCCCGCCGTATAGACGCCTGCGGGCCGCGTGCCCGGAATCCGTATCGCGCCGCGCGTGCGCTCGCGGCAGCCCATAGTCAGCACGATGGACTTTCCTTTGAGTTCCATGACGCCGCGCGTCGGATTGATGGCGCGAACGGTCTTGTCCTTCCGCACTTCCAGGACCATCGTGTCGACGAGGATCTCGACCTCTGGCAAGTCTTTCACAAGATCGTAACAACGCTGCGCGTAGCCGGGGCCGGTCAGTTCTTCTTTGAAATGGTGCAGGCCGAAGCCGTTGTGAACGCACTGCTGCAAAATGCCGCCTGCCTCGCGGTCGCGCTCCAGCACGAGAATTTTCTTCGCGCCGTTTTGCTGGGCGCTGAGCGCCGCCGAAAGTCCCGCAGGGCCGCCGCCAACGATGATGACGTCGTACATGTCGCTCATTTCCGCGCACCTCCCAGCTTTTCTTCATACATATAGGAATCTTTGCCGTCTTTCCGCACCTTCGGCACAGGAATCGAAAGTTCCCTGGAAAGGATCTCGATCACGCGCGGCCCGCAGAAACCGCCCTGGCAGCGTCCCATGCCCGCGCGGGTGCGCCTCTTCACGCCGTCCACCGTTCGAGCGCCGCAGGGCCGGCGAATCGCGTCCACGATCTCGCCCTCGGTGATCGTCTCGCAGCGGCAAATCACGCGCCCGTAGCGCGCGTCTTTCTTTATCAGCGCCGCCTGTTCCTCAGCGGAAAGCTCGCGGAAAACCGGCTGCGCCGGACGTTCTTTCACCACATTCTTTTTTGCCTGCGCGCCCGCGGCTTTTGCTATTTCTTCCGATAAAAGCCTCGCGATGGCCGGCGCCGAAGTCAGCCCCGGCGACTGGATGCCCGCCGCGTGGTAAAGCCCTTTTGCCGTCTTCGATTCGCCGATGATAAAGTCGTTCGTATCGGACACGGCGCGAATCCCCGCGAACTGCGTAATCGCCGCGCCCATCGGCAACTCCGGCACGAGTTTTTTCGCGCCCGCGATAATCTCGTCCATGCCCGCCGTCGTCACGGCGGTATCGTCGCGGCTCTCCTGTTCCTGCGCGTTCGGCCCGACGAAAACGTTGCCATGCGTCGTCGCGCAGACGAGGATTCCCTTCGAGGTCTTTGTCGGCGCCGGGAAAACGATGCCCTTTACCATCTTTTCCTGCGCCGTCTTGTCGAACAATACATATTCGCCTTTGCGCGGCCGAATCGAAAAACTCTTGTCCCCCGCCATCGCCGCGACCTTGTCCGCAAAGACGCCCGCCGCGTTCACGACGAACCGCGCGCGGATCGCGCCCTCCGTTGTCTCCACCGCCGCGATTTTTCCGTCTTCCACACGAATATCCGTGACTTCGCAGTCGCGCATGATTTCCGCGCCGTTTTCCATCGCGTTTTCCGCGAACGCCGCCGCCAGACCGAACGGCCAGCAAAGACCCGCCGTCGGAGCCCAAAGCGCGGAACGAATCGCAGTAGAAAGATTCGGCTCCTTCTCGCGTACTTTGTCGCCGCTCCATATTTCCAGGCCGGAAACGCCGTTCGCCTCGCCGCGCTTCTTCAACTCCTGAAGCTGCGCCTCTTCCTCCTCCGTCGTCGCACAGACGAAAGAACCCGTCCACTCTATATCCAAATCCAGCTCGTCCCTGAGCTCGTGATACAGCCGATTCCCTTCGACGTTCATACGCGCTTTCATGCTCCCCGTCGGCGCGTCAAAGCCCGCGTGCAGGATCGCGCTGTTCGCTTTCGTCGTCCCCGCCGCTACGTCCGGCTCTTTCTCCACCAATACGCATTTAAGATCGTAGCGCGCCAGCGCCGCCAGCGTCGCCGTTCCGACAATGCCGCCGCCGATGACGACGACGTCCGCCTCTCTCTCCATTGCGTTCCCTCCTTCTGAACCATACGAAAAGTCGTCCGGTCTCTTTTCTAATACTGTATACATATTTCGGCACGACAGCAAAATTTCCTGCTTTGCACGAAAATAAAAGAGAGGCAATTCATTTTGTATTGCCTCTCCTGTTCCATTGTCCGAAAATGCGTTTAGGAAACGACGAATAAGTCAATTTATGGCCTTGCCGAGGAATTTTTTCGTCAGGCAAGGAAAAACGCTCGAAGTCGTAGCATCGCTACGTCGAGAGCGCTTTGACATAGCATGACGAAAAAAGAACCGGTAAGGGCGAAAGGGACTTGTTCGGCGTTTCCTCTAATTTGCTGCGCCGACCGTACCGAGCACATGCGAAGCCTCATTGTCGATTTTCGCGGTCTGATACGCGCTGGCCACCGCCGTCAGGCTCACGGCCTTGACTCCTTCCGCGCGGCGCTGCCGACGCGCTTCCTCTATGCCGTGGCGCTTGGCCTCCTGTATCTCGTCCTCGGGCAAATCTCTATACGTCTTGGAGCGCATGAAGTCGTTCCACTCCGCTTTCAGATGGCGCAAAACGAGCAAAATCAGCGGGTCGTCAAACTCCGCGTCCTGGCTCATCTGCTGGAGCGACGAGACTGCGTCTTTATTTTCCTGCGCGACCTTCTCGCCGGTTTCCGCGTTCGCCGTATCGTTCGCAGCGTCCGCGCCTGCCGCCTCCGCAGCGCCCTCTGCGCCTGCCGCGTCTGCCGAGACATTGTCCGCGCCGGACGCATTGATGTCGGCTGCGCCTGTTCCGACAGCCGCCGCACCTTCCGCGCTGACCGAAGCCCCCGCGTCAAACGACGATGCGCCGCCCTCGGCTCCGACTGCCGCGCCTGCGTCCGCCCCTGCGGCTTCGCCTCCGCCGGAGGAAACGCCTGCCGACGCGCCGCCGCCGATATTGCCGGACATCAACGCCGCCGCATTCGCATAAGCGATCGCCACTGCCCGCTGCGCCTCTGCTTTCGTCTTCGCCGCTTTCAGCGCACGCTCCAGCTTCTCGCGCTCCTCCATCGTCGTCTTGGCTTTCTCGTACAGCGCCTCGTCGTTCTGGCGCAGATACTCCAAGTCCTGCGGCGAAAGCTTCTTGCCGCGCCGGAGCTTTTGCTTGATGCTGCTCTTGCGCGCCGACTTTGTCGTCTCTTCGTTCTTTTCCGTCTTGCCCGCGTACATCTCAAAGACGGATTTCGTCTCCCTCGTTTCTTCCTGCGCTTTCACGAAGGTACTTCTCGCATCCTTCCAGTCGAAAGTCTGCCCCGTCTTGACCTTCTGCTTCGCGGACTTCTTGAGCTGGTACTGCTGCGCATACGAATGCAATGTCCCAATGACTTCAAACATGACGACAACCTCCCTGTTCCCCTGATCTCCTTAAAAACCTTCTATCCATAGTTTCCTAAATATAGTATACCATGTATTCTTTCCTTTGCATAGGAAAGAATGAAAGAAATGCTTGTGTATACAAAGAAAAATGGTATAATATTTCCGTTTTAGAAACCATACCAGATTGTAATAGGAGGCTCACCATGCCAAAGAAAGTTTTCCCTCTCTCCCAGGACAAGCTCGAAGAAATCATCCGGCGCTATCCGACGCCGTTCCATATCTACGACGAAGCGGCGATCCGCAAAAATCTGCGCCGCCTGTTCAAAGCGTTCTC
>JAFZRW010000115.1 GCA_017619685.1 Schwartzia sp. (in: firmicutes) | reverse complement strand
AAGGAAAAATGCGTGGCTCATGGTATCCGCCCGATTTTCCTGACGCTGCCGCCCATCAATCCGTCGAATATCGCGCGGGTCTTCGGCGAGGAAATCACCGACGAATGGCAGGAACGCTTCGCCGCGTTCAACGATTATCTGCGCCGGCAGCCGCATATCGACACGGCGGCGCCGTTTGCCCCTTACGCGGCGAACGGCGAACTTCCCGAATGGCTGGGGCTCGACGGGCTCCATGAGGACATTATCGGGAAGCAGCTGATCGCCGCCCGCGTCAACGCGAATCTGGAAGCCGCGAAACAAGCGGCGGACGAATTTTTACAAACTGCACAAGCCAACGCCCGAAAGGAGAATCCAAATGTTGAAAGCCATTGAAGTGAAGAGCGGGATTTATTGGGTCGGCGCCGTCGACTGGTCGATGCGGAGTTTTCACGGCTACTCGACGCGGCGCGGCTCGTCGTATAACGCGTATCTGATCCTCGACGAGAAGATCACGCTGATCGACACCGTGAAGGCGCCGTTTGTCGCGGAGCTTTTGGAGAGAATCTCTTCCGTCGTCGATCCGAAGAAAATCGACTATATCGTTTCCAATCACGTCGAGCCGGATCACTCGGGGAGTCTGCCTATCATGGCGAAATGCTGCCCGAATGCGAAAATCGTCACCAGCGCGCCGAACGGGCTCAAGGGACTGACCGGACGCTACGGCGAGCTGCCGTACCAAGCGGTCAAGACCGGCGAGACGCTGTCCCTCGGCAAGCGCACGCTGTCCTTCGTCGCGACGCCGATGCTCCATTGGCCCGACAGCATGGTCACTTACTGCCCGGAGGAAAAGATCCTGTTCTCAAACGATGCTTTCGGCCAACACCTTGCCGCGAACCGCCGGTTCGACGACGAAAACGACATGCACCTCGTCATGGAGGAAGCGAAAAAGTACTACGCGAATATCCTGATGCTTTACGGCAAGCAGGCGCAGACCGCGCTTGCGGCTCTCGGCGCGCTTCCTATCGAGATGATCTTGACAGGGCACGGCGTCTCGTGGCGCGCGCATATTCCTGAGATCTTGGACGCTTACAAGAAGTGGAGCGCGGGAGAGCTGGAAGAAAAGGCTGTCGTCGTCTTCGACAGCATGTGGGGTTCGACGGAGCGCCTCGCAAAAGCCATCACCGACGCGTTCACCGCGAAGGGCGTACCCGTCGCGTACTTTGATTTGCGCGTCGATCATATTTCCGACGTGATCACCGAAGTGCTCGACGCGAAATATCTGGCCGTCGGCTCGCCGACCCTGAACAACCAAATGATGCCGCCAGTCGCGGCGTTTCTCTGCTATCTGAAGGGCTTCGTGCCGAAAGGACGCAAAGCGTTCGCTTTCGGCTCCTTCGGCTGGGGAGGGCAGAGCGTAGGCCTCGTCGAGGACGAGCTCAAAGCCGCCGGATGTGAGATCTGCCTCGAAAAAATACGCGTCAAGGACGTACCGACGCAGGACGATCTCGCCGCGCTGCGGGAGAAGATTCTCGCGCTGTAAACTTTATCCGATAACCGCCGCTTCGGCTTTCCTGTCGAAGCGGTATTTTTTTATGCCTGTCCAAATCCCCTGCGGGAGCTTGTGGAAAGCTGAATACGCGGGTAATATATTCTCGAATTGACAGGAAAGGAGACGGGATCGGGTGAAGCGATATGTTTTGCGGCGGCTTTTTTCATTGATCCCCGTGCTCCTGGGCATCACGTTTCTTTCCTTTGCTCTGATGCGGCTGGCCGGAAGTGACGCGGTCACGGAGATGTATTCGGGCGCCGGGCTTGCCGTCTCTCAAGAAGTCGTCGACGCGGCGCGGGCGAAGCTCGGCCTCGACAAGCCTTTTTTCGTCCAGTATCTGTCCTGGCTCAGCGGATTGTTGACCGGCGACATGGGAGCAAGCTACGTTTCCGGCCGGGACGTGTTCGACACGTTTTTGTCGAAGCTGCCCGCGACGTTGCTCTTAGCGGTAATGAGCGTACTTTTGACAGTCGCGGTTTCCATTCCTCTCGGCGTATTGGCCGCAGTCGCGCATCAAAAAGCAGGGACGGCCCGCGATTCTTCTGTGCGTTCCTTTTGTTCCCTGTTTGATTCCGTCGTTCGCCTTGGCAGCTTTGTCGGAAATTCCCTGCCGAATTTTTTCGTGGCGCTGCTTTTGATGCACTTCCTCGCCATCCGGCTCGGTTGGCTGCCCGTCATTTCGAGCGGCGTGACGCTCGCGGGTGCGATCATGCCGACGCTGACGCTGACCATCGCCATGTCGGCAAAATATCTGCGGCAAGTGCGGGCGGCGGTGCTGGACGAGCTGTCGAAGGACTATGTAACCGGCGCGAAGGCGCGGGGCGTGGCGGACCGAGTGATTCTGACGAAGAGCGTGCTCCGTTCGTCGCTGATGACCATAGTGACGCTCCTGGCACTTTCCGTCGGTTCGCTGCTCGGCGGCACCGCCATCGTCGAGACGATCTTCATGTGGGACGGCGTTGGAAAGCTGGCGGTGGACGCCATCATGATGCGCGATTATCCGATGATCCAGGCTTATGTCGTCTGGATGGCGGTCATTTATATGGTTGTGAATCTTGTCGCCGATCTCCTGTATCTGGTGCTCGATCCGCGCATAAGGCTGGAGGTGGAACGTCATGACGGCGTCTGAACCGACGGTGCGCGAGGCGGTT
>JAFZRW010000114.1 GCA_017619685.1 Schwartzia sp. (in: firmicutes) | reverse complement strand
GGCTGTCGCTTTGATCGACGAGACGATAAAGAAGTCGGGAGATACCCGCCGCTATAAGGTGGAAAAGGCGTCCATGCCGCGCATCCTGCGCGCGCCGGAGGGCGAGGTCAGTTTTGTGACGTCGCTTCCCTACGGCGTGCGTTTTTGGGGCAATACGGCGGTTTCTGTCGATGTGCTTGTGAACGGTGCGCCGTTCCGCACTGTCAAGTGTCAGTTCAAGGTGCGTGTGTTCGAGCGTGTGGCGGTGGCGGCGCGCCCGATTATGGCCGGACAAGTGCTGAAGGCGTCAGATTTCCGCTTCGAGGAGCAGGAGGTCGGCTCGCGGGCGCAGAATTTCCTGACCGAGGCGGACGAGATTGTCGGCAAGGTGCTGTCGCGTTCGCTGAGCATCGGCGCGCCGCTTTGGCGAACGATGCTGAAAACGCCTGTGCTTATGAAAGCGGGCGCTCCCGTGACGATCATCTCGCGCGTGAACGGCGTCGAGGTCAAGATGGACGGCCTCGCTTTGGAAGCGGGCCGCGCGGGAGATATTATCCGAGTGAAGAACACCGCTTCGCGAAAAGTCCTTCGCGGGCGGGTCATAGACGAGGTCACCGTGGAAATTGTGCATAATTGACGAAAGAAGGGCGAGAGCATGAATAAGAAATGGCGTCTTATGACGGCCGCGGGGCTTTCGGCGTTGCTTTTGACGGCGGCTCCCGTGTCGGCGCAGTCGCTCTGGTCGAACGGCGACGGGCACAACGGCGTCGACTATTTTGCCGATACGAAAGCGCGTGACGTCGGCGACATTTTGACTATCATCATCAGCGAGACGGCGACGACGTCCGCGACGAGATCCGGCTCCAATTCCAAGTCGGGCAGCGTGAATATGCAGGCGGGCATCGGCGTCTTTGATTTCCTGAATTCTCTCTTCCCTGCGTCCATCAGCGGCTCGGACAGCTGGAAAGCGGACGGCTCGGCGTCGAGCACGAACCGCGCAAGCGGCCGCGTGTCGGTCACGGTGGTTGACGTAGAGCCGAACGGCAATATGATCGTCGAGGGCACGCAGTCGATCTGGCAGAACAAGAACGAGCACAAGATTACGCTGCGCGGCGTCGTGCGCCGCGACGACGTGACCTATGCCAATACCGTATCGTCCGCGCAGGTGGCGGACGCGACGATCCGCTTCGACGGCAAGGGACCTCTGAACGCGAAACAGCGGCAGGGCATCTTGACGCAAATATTCAATATCCTATTCTAGGGAAACGCTAAACAAGTCCCTTTGGCCCATGCCGGTTCTTTTTCCGTCATGCTGCGTCAAAGTGCTCTCGACGTAGCTCAACGGCTACGACTTCGAGCCCGAAACATGCCACTGGCATGTTTCGTCCTTGCCTGACGAAAAAATCCCTCGACATGGCCGCGAATTGACTTATTCATCGTTTCCCTGCTATTTGGAGGAATTGGGATGTCTATCAAAAAGTGGACGGCGCTTTTTACGGCGCTTCTCTGTCTGACTTTTTCGTGCGCGGCCTTTGCGGAGGCTCCGGTCACGAGGATCAAGGATATCGCGAAAGTGCAGGGCGTGCGCGCCAACCAACTCGTAGGTTACGGCCTCGTCATGGGCCTGAACGGCACGGGCGACTCGAACAAGACGCTGGAAGTCCTGCAGTCCGTTGCGAATACGCTCCGCCGTTTCGGCGTGACGGTAGACCAGGCTTCGCTGAAGACGAAAAACGTGGCGGCGGTCATGGTGACCGCAACGCTTCCGCCGTTTGTGCGCGAGGGCGACACCATCGACGTGACGGTTTCGTCCATGGGCGACGCGAAAAGCATCCAGGGCGGCACGTTGATCCAGACGCCGCTGCAAGCCGGTAACGGCGAAGTTTACGCCGTAGCGCAGGGCGCTGTCTCGACGGGCGGCTTCACGGCGGGCAACGGCGGCGGCAATACGCGGCAAAAGAATTTCCCGACGGTTGGCTTGACGCCGAACGGCGCGATTGTTGAGCGTACGGTGGAAGAAGATCTCGGGCGGGACGGCACGATTGCGCTGTCGCTCGCAAATCCGGACTTCACGACGGCGGCGCGCATCGCTCAGGCGGTCAACGCGCGGTATGCGGGCTGCGCGACGGCGGCAAATGCGGGCCGCGTGGATATTCGTATCCCGCCTCATTTCCGCAACAATCTTGTCAGTTTCATTGCCGGCATTGAGGAATTGCCTGTGATGCCGGACAATATCGCAAAAGTCGTCGTGAACGAGCGCACCGGAACGATCGTCATGGGCGGCGACGTGTCGGTGGATACCATTGCGATCGCGCAGGGCGGCATTTCCATCAGCATCGAGCAGGAGGCTGACGTGAGCCAGCCGACGCCGTTCAGTGTGGGAAGCACCGTCGTGACGAAGAATGCGAGCGTCGACGTCGATGAAGAGAAGGCGAATACCATCGTGCTCGACGCGACGGCGAACGTCAGCGACGTCGTGGGCGCGCTGAACGCAGTCGGCGCGACGCCGAGGGACATCATTTCGATCCTTCAGGCGATCAAGGCGGCGGGAGCGCTCCATGCGGAGCTTGAGATTATCTGAGGTTGAGGTGACGTCATGATAAACGGAATGGCAGGCATGGATTCTATCCGCAGCCAGACGACGTGGGGCGCGCGAAACACGACGCAGGAAATGTCGCAGGCGCAGGTAGACGCGACGCGCTTCGAGGACGCGCTGAACCGCGCGAAGAGCGCTCTTGAGAATGCGAAAGTGGCCGTCGACGCGTCGGGTATTTCCGCCGAGAAAGAGGCGAAACAGCTTCGCGAAGCGTGCGAAGGTTTCGAGGCCATGTTCCTGGATATCATGTTCAAGGAAATGCGGAACACCGTGCCGGAGAATACGCTGTTCGGCAAAAGCCAGGGCGAGAAGATATGGCATTCGATGCTCGACACCGAGATGATGCAAAACGTGGCGAAATCCGGCGGCGTCGGAATCGCGGATATGATGTACGACAATCTGATCGATCAGGTTGCGGCGCAGGCGATGAACACAAAAGGAAAAATCGTAAAGCCGTGAGTCATCCAAAACTTCCGAGGAAAATTTTCCTCGGAAGTTTTTTTACGTGAGAGAGGCGTTCCATGGAATCGGAGTGTAATATCAGTGAACGATGTGCAATGATTGTGGACAAGGCTGTGTATAATGTGGATAATGTATAGTTTTCACGGGTATTTCCATAAAAATCACAGGAACGTGCGCTATAGTCTAAGGCGTATTCAAGAACGCGCCGCGGGCGCGGCAGTATTTATAGGGGGATTGGCATGGGTCATCGGTGGGAAAATATTATCCGGCGCGCGGCGGGATTAACGCTCGCGCTGGTTTTCTTTTTGTCGGCGGCGGTTTTCGCCGCGGCCGCGCCGTCGATTACGGCGGTACGATTCGGCAAGGGTACGGAGCACGACCGCATCGTGTTCGACGTGTCGGAAGTGCCGAAGTACACGACGCGGACAGAAAAGGACGGGACGCGCATCGTTCTGGAGCTGACGGGAATCGGCGACACGTCGGGCGTAAAGCCCGTGATTACCAGCGATTCGATTCGCCGCGTTTCTTTCACGAAGCTCAAAAACAGCGTCGTCGTTACCATCGACCTTACGGAGCCTGCGGAGTTCGTCGTCAAGACGCTGAAAAATCCGAACCGGATTTTCATCGACGTCCAGAAGCTCTATGAGAATGAAACGAAGACGGAGCCGGCGCCGGGTCTGGTCGAAACGGTCTATACGCGGCGCGACGGGCGCGGCCGTTTCCGCGCGTATCTTTTGGACGTCGATTTGGCGAAATACGACCTCGTCCCTGTACTCGCGAACGGCGAAGTGCTTGGGCGCACGACGGTCTCGCGCATGTCGGACGAGGTGAACGCGCTGGCGGCAGTGAACGCGAGCTATTTCGCGCCGTCGGGCGAGATTCTCGGAATGCTCCGAATGGACGGGCGCATTGCCGGAACGACGTATTTCTGCCGCAGCGCGCTGGGCATACGGAAGAACGGGACAGCCTTTGTCGCGCCGGTCTATTACAGCGGCAAGGTGACCATCGGAAAAGCGTCGCGGCTCGTCTCGGGCGTGAACGCGGAGCGCGGCGAGGACACGCTGATCCTATACAACCGCGCCTATGACGTCCGCACGAATACGAATAATTTCGGACGGGAATTTGTGGTGCAGGGCGGCAAGGTCGTGAAGATCAATCAGGGCAACTCGACGATCCCGGAGGACGGCTATGTCATCTCAGTGCACGGCGCGGCGCGGGACGCGTTCGTCCGCGTGCGCGTCGGGGACAAGGTGATGCTGGAGGAAGATCTCGGTACGACGTTTGCGGACGTTCCGGTCATCGTCGGCGCGGGGCCGACGCTCGTCAAGGGCGGACAGGTCAGCGTCACGGCAGACGAGGAAGAATTCCCCGACGATATTGCGTGGGGACGCGCGCCGAGGACGGGCGTCGCCGTACTCCCCAATCGTCACGCATTGCTCGCGGTGGTCGACGGACGGCAGTGGGCGAGTATCGGCGCGACGCTGACGGAATTTGCCGAGCTTTTCGTCAAATACGGCGCGAAGGAAGCGGTGAATTTCGACGGCGGCGGCTCCAGCGCGATGGTCATAGGCGGGAAACTGGTCAATTCACCCTCCGACGGCGAGGAACGCCGCGTGGGCAGCGCTCTGGCGGTCATGCCAAAGAAAAACGCGCCGGCGGCAGAAAATTCCTCGAGGAAACGGCCGCGAAAAAAATAGAGGACTTCTTTTCGTTTTTTGAAGATTCTCCTTGCGAAGGATGACTTCGCTCCGTATAACTCGGCAATATATGTCCCCCCTGCCTTTATAGGTGGGGGAATGCGAAATTTGCAGGCGGCGAGCATATCTCCCGCCTCGTTGAAACGCTTTAAGAGGTAGATTTTGTCTATCGACAAAATCTGAACTATGGCGTTATAATGGAATCATGGACAGGGAGGCGGCGCGTCATGAACAGGAAAACGGTTGCGATGGCCGTCGTCTTTTTGGCGCTGGCGATCGGCGTGGCGTTTTTGAACGATCTGTCGCGCGTGCAGCGTGCGGCGATCGGCGGCGAGGTCACATGGGTGGTCGAGCCGGGCGCGCGCGTCGAGGAAGGCGGCGCGCTCGTGAGAGTCGCGGCGCTGTCCGGCGGAGAAGCGGTCGCGGCGCGGGCCAACGCCCGGGGCGTCGTTTGCAAGGCTTTTGCGGTTGTCGGCGCTCGCGTCAAGAAAGGCGACGCCGTGGCAAAAATCGAGAGAGAATGATCTTGTCGCTTTTGAAGAGAAAGATAACGGTTACGAGGTGGACGGATTGCGGAAATTATATAAACGGATTCGATATATGTTCGCAGCGATGGCGGCGGGAGCGTTTATCTGGAACGCTTCGCCCGCGGCGATGGCGATGGACGAGATCATGCCTTTGAGCGAATTGCAGGAAGGCATGACGGGAGAGCTTTATACGGTGGTGGACGGCTCCGGCGATATTCGGAGCTTCGGCGTGACGATTCTCGGCGTCATGCAGAACGGAAAGGCTATGCCGTATATCGTCGCTCGCAGCGAGGGCGCTTTCGCCGATACGGACGGCGGCCTGATGCAGGGCATGAGCGGAAGCCCCGTCTATGTCGACGGGCGATTGATCGGCGCGGGCAGCGCGACGCTGAAGGAAATGGATCCGCATACGTTCCTGATCACGCCGATCGAGGAAATGCTTCCGATCTGGGATTTGCCCGATACGAAGAACCAGTCGCGCGCGCAGGCGATCGACCTGAAAAAGCGTGCGGAGGAAAAGAAAAAGGCCGAGGAGAAGAAGAACGGCGAAAAGAAGGACGACGGCCTGATTATCACCCTCGGGCAGACGGGCGGCGCGAAACCGGACAAGAAAGCGGCGGACGAGAAAAAGGAGCCGCAGGACGCTGCGAAGTCCAGGGCGGAAGAAAAGCCGGAGAGCGCAGCCAAGACGACGGAAAAGGACAACGCGTCTTCCAAAGACGCAAAAGATTCGAAGTCCGCGGCGGAAGAAAAGAAAGCCGACGCGGAAAAGAGCGATACGAAGAAAGCCGACGAGGCGAAGTCTGACGCCGCCAATAACGACGCGGCAGACGATACGAAAAAGAAAGACGACGCGAAAAACGACGCGGCAAAGGAACAGCCCGCCGACAACAAGGAGAAAGCTACGCCGAAGACGGAGCAAAAGGCGCTCGTCTATGCGGGCGGCTTTGGCGAGCGCGGCATGAAGTTCCTGCAGAAGCTCCTTGATCCGATGGGATTGAAGGCTTCGCCCTTCGGCGCCATGTCCAGCGCAAGCTATACGACGGATTACGCGGCGGAGCTTTATCCGGGCAGCCCTGTGGGGGCGGCTCTCGCTTACGGCGATTTCGCCTTTGCGGCGACGGGAACGGTCACGGCGGTGGAAGAGGACGGACGCGTGCTCGCGTTCGGGCATCCGTTCCTGCATCGCGGCAATGTCAATTATTTCATGACGGACGCCTCCGTTTTCGCAATGGTCAACGGTATGACCGACGGCATGAAGCTTGCGACCACGGGGAGCATTATCGGGCGCATCAGTCAGGATCGTACGGCGGGCATCGCCGGCACGGTGGGCGTGTTCCCGTCGGTCGTGCCGATCCGCCTGTCTGTTGAAGACAAGAGTCTCGGTCGGACGGCGTCCTACGCGGCGACGATGGCTTACGACGAGGCTTTCGTGCCAATCCTGACCCAGACGATCGCTTACGCGGCGCTCGGCCGTACCGTGGACAACATGAGCGAGAGCACGGTCAAAGTGCATTTCTCCATTCGGACGGACGCTGCGGAGAACGGCGTCTTTGACCGGACGAATCTGTTCTACGCGGCGGCGGACACGGGACAGATCGCTTTCGCCGAACTCGCGCAGACGCTTGCCGTGATCGCCAGCGACACGATGGGCGAGGCGGATCTTTACGACATCAAGGTGGACGTCGCCTCCGAGGCGGAGCGGCGCACGGCTTCTCTCGTATCCGCGACGCCGGAAAAGCAGAAAGTGAAGCCGGGCGAGACGGTGAAATTCAAAGTCACGCTGCAGCCGTACCGCGCGCAGCAGATCACGCTGGACGTGCCTTTTACCGTGCCGAAGCGTCGGCGCGACGGCATGATGCACCTTGACGTACACGGCGGCGGGCTCGTCTCCCTTGAAAAACTCCTGCAGGCGGCGCAGGCGGAAGCGGGCGTCGTTACGCCGGACGGACCGGAAGGGGCGAAGACGGTCAAGGACAAGCTCCACGATTTGGGCGAGACCGACGCGAACAACGAAATTGTCATTGAGCCGGGGGCGGGCCCCACGCTCAGTGAGAAAGAGCAGAAAAAAGAGATCGAGGCGGCGATTCGCCGACAGGAAGAAGAGCAGGCGAGCGGCCGGAAAGCGACGCCGTCCGCGCCGCCGAAGGCGAAACTCGCTACGGATTACGTAATCGATAACGTAATTCATACGGCGATAGAAGTCTCACAAAAGGAAGATTGAGTTTTCCTTTTCAGAAAGCCTAAAATATGATATAATAAATCCGAATAGTCTGGGAGACGTGCAATTCCGCTGTTTCCAAGTGTGGGAGGGTTCCAAGTGGAAGAGAACAACGAAATGGAAAACAAGCAGGAAGAAAACAAGGAAGAAAGAATCGAAATTGGCGGACATCCTTTGCGAATATTGGTGACCGACGATTCAAAACTGCTTCGGAAAAAGCTGCACGTGGAGCTGGAGAAGTATGGTTGCGAGGTCATCGAGGCGGAAAACGGCAAAGAGGCCGTTATGAAGACTTTGCAGGAAAAGCCGGACGGCGTTTTCCTCGATATCGTCATGCCCGAGGTCGGAGGTATCGAAGCGCTTCGCGTGCTCAAAGAGGTATCGCCTGACCTTCCGGTCATCATGCTGTCTTCGGCCGGTACCCCGCAAAAACTGATGGAAACGCTGAAACTCGGGGCACTCGACTTCATTCAGAAGCCGTATACGAGTGCGCAGATCAAGAAAGCGCTTGAGAGCATCCGAAAGAAGGCGGCGGGCAATGAATAGCCTGTATTTTGCTCAGTATCTCGTGAACGAGAACGTGCTGTCGCCGCAGGAAGCGAAGGAATATCTCAAGATATGTGAGAAAACGGAGCCGGGCATAGCCGTCATCGCTCTTGCCGAAGGCGCAGTTTCCGCGTCGAAACTCGCCGAGATGGCGCCCTTTGAAAAAGACTCGTTCCCGAAGCTTGCAGTGGCGGAAGGCGTCCTGTTTCCTTCGCAGCTTGAAAAATTGCAGGAAATCCGCACGATGGACGGCCTGCGGCTTGCACAGGCGCTTCTCGACAATGAGAAAATGGATTTTGTCGAGCTGGGTAAGCAGATGGCGGCCTGCGGGGCCGCGGAAGGCAGTCCGATCAAAGAAGCGGTGCGACGCCTCGTGGAAGATAACGAGGAATTGACGGCGGAAGCGGAGACTTACGCGGAGTTTACGGAGCTCTTCATGCGCTCGTTTATGCGCTTCATGGATACGACCGCCGTCGTGAATTTTTGCGAGCCGGAACACGAGGGCATGTTTGCCTCGCATATCATATCCCAGCGCCTTTCCGGCGCGATCAGTTTCGTGTCGGGCGTTTACGCCAGCGACAAAGTGTTTGTCGAGATGGCGCAGCGCTACAGCCGCGAAAGAATCGACGACGCGGATGAGATTGCGGAGGACAGCATCGCGGAATTCCTGAACGTCGTCAACGGGCTTTTCGTCGTCGACCTCGGGAAACGCGATCTCGACCTTGACTTGGAAACGCCGCGCATCTCGAAAAACAAGCACCCGATGGGAAGCCGTCAGCTTCGCCTTTGCATCGATACGGGCTTCGGTTCTTTCGAGCTCGTCATGGCTGCAGACGAATTTTCATTGACGGAAAAACCGCTGGAATAAGGAACTGGACATAAGAAACCGCCGTACATGCGAATGTACGGCGGTTTTTCTGTGGGTATCAGTTTGAATCGTATTGCTGCGAATTTTGTTTTTTCGGCCAGGTCATGCGATACATCTCGTATGGCTTCTGCTGCTCCGGCGGATAATTGTTCGCGGAGGTTATGAAGTAAATGCTGTCGTTCGGGGCAAGCGCGAAGCTGTTCGCCCAGCGGATGTCCTTGCCGAGGTTCAGGATGGCCCCGGCGTCGGCGACGTCGGCTGTATCGAGCTCAAATTCCCAGACGCCCTCGCTGGACAGCGCGCCCATATAGAGCATGCCGTTTCGCAGCACCATGCCGTCCGTCGGAACGTTCTGCACGTTGATCGCTTTGACCTGCTTTTGCCGGTCCGCAACGGAAAGCGACCGGTCGAGAAGCGCGGCGGTGGGGACGGAGTAAAGGATATCGCTGCCGAGGGACGAGAAGAAGAGGCGCTTCTTCTCAGCGTCAAGCTCCAGTCCGTCCGTATTCGCGAGATTTGAATAGAGTCCATTTGGGAAATAGATGGCCTGGATATTTGCGCGGACTTCCGGAATGTCCGTCAGCGCGCGCCAGGCGTCGCCTGTCATCAGGTCGAGCACGAGGACGCCGCCGTGGCCGGAGTCGGTGATGTAGGCGACGCCGCGCGCGTTATCCACGCGCACGTCGTTCAGCACGCTGTCCGGCAAAAGCGCTTCGGGCGGAATCATGTACGTGCGGGAGATTTCGTTCCGCGCGAGGTCGACAATCAGGAGCTTCGCGTCCGACGGGGCGACGTTTCCAGTCGGTTTCGTTCCGGCGTCGAGGACCCAGAGCGTCTCCGAGCCGTCCGAGTAAACGCTCTGCACGCAGGCCAAAGACGCGTGATCTTCAAGGTCATAGTACGGATAGACCGTTCCGTTCAAAAGCTCGCCGACATGATAGTTCGGATGGTTGCCCCACGAAGGGAAGCAGACGAAAATGCGTCCCGACGGCGAGACGGCGATGCCGCCCCACTGGTAATCGCACTCCGCCACGAGCTCCAGCGTCGGAGGAGCATCCCATGAGACGCGTTCCGCCGCAAAGGAAACGGCGGACGCGGTGAAAAGGGAAGCGGCGGCCAGAGCGCCGCAAAGCCATTTTTTCAGTCGCATACGATCATTCCTTTCCAATGGTAGGGTAAAGCCCCGCTGTGCAAAACGCGCGGCGGGGCTTTGCTGTTGTGCTTTGATTACGCGTTCGCCTTGCGGAAGCTTTCCATGAAATCCGCGAGAAGCTCGACGCCCTCGATGGGCATCGCGTTGTAAATCGAGGCGCGCATGCCGCCGACGGAACGGTGGCCTTTGACGCCGCAGAGGGACTTCGCTTTCGCCTCGTCGACGAATTTCTTCTCGAGGTCTTCGCTGGGCAGGCGGAAAGTGACGTTCATGAAGGAACGGCTGTCCTTCGCCGCATGGCCCTTGTAGAAGCCGTTGGAATTGTCGATGGCGTCGTAGAGGATCTTCGCTTTCTTCGCGTTCTTTTCCGCCATCGCGGCGAGACCGCCCTGGGCCTTGATCCATGCCACGGTCTTGCCGACCATGTAGATGCAGAACGCAGGCGGCGTATTGTAGAGCGAGTTCTTTTCGAGGTGGATGCCGTAGCGCAGCATCGTCGGAACGTCCTTGTGCTTGACGTCGAGGAAGGACTTCTTGGCGACGACGACGGTGACGCCCGCGGGGCCGAGGTTCTTCTGCGCGCCCGCGTAAATGAACGTGAACTTCGAGAAATCGAGCGGACGGGACAGCATGTCGCTGGACATGTCGGCCACGAGAGGCACGCCGTTCGTCTCCGGGATGTAGTGGTACTCCGTGCCGTAAATCGTGTTGTTGTAGCAAAGATGCAGATACGCGGCGTTGTCCGCGATCTTGATCTCGTCCTGCGTCGGGATATGACGGAAGTCGTCGTCCTTGCTCGTCGCGGCGATATGGCCGACGCCAAGGATCTCCGCTTCCTTGTACGCCTTTTCGGCGAAGCTGCCGGATACCACATAGCTGCCGACTTTGCCGTCCCGCGCATAATTCATCGGAACCATCGCGAACTGCGTGGACGCGCCGCCCTGCAGGAACAGCACGTCGTAGTCGTCGCCGAGCCCCATCAGGGAAAGAATGTCGGCTTTCGCCTGGTCGAGCACCGCTTCAAACTCCTTGGCGCGGTGGCTGATCTCGATGATCGACTCGCCCGTGCCTTTGAAGTTCAGGAATTCGGCCTGCGCTTCCTTCAGCACTTCCAGAGGCTGCGTGGCAGGGCCGGGGTTGAAATTGTAAACGCGATTTGCTTCCACAGAAAATTCCTCCCAATGTACAAAATATACATTTATTGTACCGCCCGCGCGTGGAGCGGTCAAGCTTTTAATTCCGTTTGAAAGAAAAATCCGACCGTTGCCCGAAACCTTTATAAAATCAGGACGTGTGGCATATTTCTTTTTCTCCAAAGAAAAAACGTAGTAAAAAATTTTGACTCGAAAATTTTTTTGCGTACTTCGACGAAAGGCTGTAAGCCTTATGACAAAAGGAATTTCACGATACATCGCCAGAAAATCCCAAAACCGAATTGTGACGATTGGCAATGACCTTACTCGCTCCCCGCTTGCCCTCAATGGGAAGGCAAATGACAGAGTAATAAAAAGTTTTTGGAATGGAGCAGCTCTTTTTTGAAAGCATGGATTTTCGTCCTTTGCCGTGGTATAATAACAAATAGATTCTGGTTTTTCTAGAAAATATAATGAATTCAAAATGAAGGGGAGAAGCGTCAGATGAAGGTTTTGGCAGCAGACGGCGTATCAGCGCGCGGTATCGAGATTTTGCGGGAGGCGGGCTTTGAGGTCGACGTCAAAGATAAGATTTCGGCGGACGAGCTGGTCGCGACGATTGGGAATTACGACGCGCTGATTGTGCGTTCCGCGTCAAAGGTGACGAAGGACGTATTGGCGGCGGCGAAGAATCTGAAAATCATCGGCCGCGCCGGCGTCGGCGTGGACAATATCGATGTGCCGGAGGCGACGAACCGGGGCATTATCGTCATCAATTCTCCGGGCGGAAATACGACGGCGGCCACCGAGCACACGATGGGCATGATGCTGGCGATGGCGCGTCATATCGCGGTGGCGAACGAGACGACACAGAAAGGCGAGTGGAATCGCAAGAAGTACACGGGCGTCGAACTGATGGGCAAGACTCTCGGTATCGTCGGCCTCGGTCGTATCGGCAGCGGGATCGCGAAGCGCGCGGCAGCTTTCGGCATGACGGTCATCGGATACGATCCGTATGTGAACGAAGAGCGCGCGCAGGCGATGGGACTGGAGCTTGTCGACTTGGAGGGCATCATCGCCCGGTCGGATTTCGTGACCGTCCACATGCCGCTGACAAACGAGACGCGCGACATGTTCAATAAGGACAATATCGCGCGTATGAAGAAGGGCGTGCGTTTCGTGAACTGCGCGCGCGGCGGCATCATCAACGAGCAGGATCTCGCCGATGCGGTAAAGAGCGGTCAGGTCGCGGGCGCGGCTATCGACGTGTTCACGTCGGAGCCTTTGGCGGAGGATAATCCGCTGCGCGGCGTGCCGGGCATCACGCTGACGCCGCATCTTGGCGCGTCCACGGTGGAGGCGCAGATCGGCGTCTCGATCGACGTGGCAGAGGGCATCGTTGCGGCGCTGAAAGGCGAGCCGGTCATGACGGCTGTGAATATGGCTCCGGTATCCGCGCAGGCGATGAACGTCATCAAGCCGTTCTTCGATCTGGCGGAGCGTCTCGGCTGCATGGCGACGGCGCTGGCTGAAGGCGCGGTCACGGCGGTGGAGGTCGAGTACACGGGCGAGATCACCGACGTGAACACGAAACTCCTGACGACGGCGGTGCTGAAAGGCATGCTGACGCCGATCCTCGAAACGAACGTGAACTTCGTCAATGCGCCGGGTCTTGCGAAAGATCGCAATATCACCGTGCGAGAGGTCAAGAGCAAGGAGACGGCGGACTACGCGAACACGATTCGCGTCAAGGCGACGGCGGAAAAGAAAGGCGTCGTGCTTTCGGGCGCGTTGTTCGGCACGGAGGGCCGCATCGTCGAGATCGACGGCTATCGCGTCGACCTCGATCCGCACAAGCATGTCATGCTTTGCCCGCATATCAATCGTCCCGGCGTCATCGGCAAGGTCGGTTCGATTATGGGCGCGGCGAATATCAATATCAGCGGCATGCAGGTCGGCCAGACGGACAAGGAAGGCACGAACCTGATGGCGCTGACGCTGGACAGCGACGTTCCGGCAGAGGTGCTGAAGGAGGTCACGAGCCTTGACGGCATCTTCGGCGCGAAGATGATCAATCTGAACGTGATTTGATTTGTTGATTCAAGGAAAGTTTGCCGAAAGATAATTTCGGGAGCGGCGTCCTGAGCGGCGCCGCTTTTTTTTACAAGCCTAAGATGAAAGAAAAAATCGTCCCGTGAACGTGTGCAGAGGGCGGAAGCAGTTGCATGGAAAAGGAGAGCGATGAGCAATGGGCGTGCGGCAAAAGTTTTTTGCGCTTTCGGGCGTAGCAGGGCTGATCATGGCGATCGTTTCTATCGTCGGCTATCTGACGGCTTCGGAAGCCGTCGAGACGACGGTGGAGAAGGAAATCGTCGCAGTCATCACGGCGGCGTCGGACGAGGCCGAGGGCTGGATGCTGGAAAAGGCGCAGTATGGCGAGTCGACGGCGCGGATGATCAGCGCGTTTCCCGCGCAGGATGAGGCGGTCGTACGCCGCAAGGAAATGACGGCGACGTATAAAGGCGACAAGGACATCATCGACATCACTCACGCCATGGATAACGGTTATTGCGTCTCCTATGCCGAGGGCGACATCACGAAGGACGCGGACTGGACGAAACGCGATTGGTTCGTCGACGCGAAGAAAGCGGGCAAGCTGATCTTCACCGATCCGTACCGCGACAGCTCGACGAATAAGCTGTGCATCACGGCGGCAGTGCCTTATACGCGGCAGGGCGCGGCGGGCGGCGTCATCTGCGAGGACATCAGCATGGACGCCATCGAGGCGCAGGTCCAGAAAATCAAGTTTGACGGGCAGGGCAAAGGCATGATCCTGAACCCGGTCAGCGGAATCATTGTCGCGTCGGCGGACGATTCGGAGACGCTGAAAAAGATTACGGACAATGCGGTACTGAAGGACCATATTGGGGAAATGACGGAGAAAAAGAAAGGCTATTTCCTGTCGAACGCAGACGGCGCAGAGCGTGTGATCGCTTATGATTCTATGGCTTCCACGGGTTGGCTGACGGTGGTTTCCGTTCCCGCGGAGTTCGTTTTCGCCGAAATTTCCAAGCTGCGCATGGTCTACAGCGTTCTGACAGTCATCGGCATCGTACTGGTCGTCGTTTCACTGCTCTTTTTCTCGAACGGGATCGTGAAAAATATCCTTGCGCTCACGAGCCATATCAATGAAATGGCGAAAGGCAATCTGCGCCTTGAGCCGCTCGCAGCCGACACGAACGACGAGTTTGGTCAGATGGCGAATGGATTCAATAATATGACCCAAAATATTCGCGGGCTGATCACGCAGATGACGCATACGGCGGAGCAAGTCGCGGCGTCCAGCGAGGAGCTGACGGCGAGCTCGCAGCAGGCGGCGGAGGCGGCGACTCATGTCGCGGAGAACGTCACCAATGTTGCGGGCGGCATGGACAAGCAGCTTGCGAGCGTCGACGGCGCAAAGCAGAATATCGACGCGGCCTTCATCGACATCAACGCGATGACGGAAAAAGCGGCGACGGTCACGGAAAATACCGAGCAGATGGCGGGCGCGGCAGACCACGGCGCGGAACTTATGCAGAACGCCATGGAAAAGATGAACGGCATCGAGCAGAGCGTGGCAAACTCGGCGCAGGTCGTCAAGAAGCTCGGCGAAAACTCGAAGCAGATCGGCGCGATTGTCGAGAGCATCTCGGCGATTGCCGATCAGACGAACCTCCTCGCGCTGAACGCGGCCATCGAGGCGGCGCGCGCGGGCGAGGCAGGGCGCGGCTTCTCCGTCGTCGCGGAAGAAGTCCGAAAGCTGGCCGAGCAGTCGCAGCTGTCGGCGGAGGAAATCAAGCAGCGCATCGCAGTCATTCAGGGCGATACGGAAGAAGCCGTCGTCGCGATGGAGGCGGGTACGAATGAAGTGGCGCTCGGCACGCAGGCGATCCGCGAGGTCGGCGAGCAGTTCCAGGACATCACGGCCCGGGTCGCCTCGATCAAGTCGGAAATGAAAGAAATCAATCACGAAGTGCAGACCGTTTCCAAGGGCATGCAGGGCGTCGTCGAGGCGATGGACGTCATCGACGAGGTGAGCCGCTCGACGAGCGAGGAGACGCAGACGATTTCGGCGGCGGCGGAAGAACAGTCGGCGTCGAGCCAGGAGATCGCGTCGGCGTCCCATTCGCTGGCGGACCTTGCGACGGAGCTGCAGGACGCGACGGGCAAGTTCAAAGTATAATTCCATATTGGCGGCGCAAAAAAACAGGAGGGGCGTGCCCGTGCGGGCATGTCCCTCCTGTTTTTTGCGCTGTGGTTTTATTTTTCGTGATAGACGACGAATTGGTTGCGGCCGTTTTCCTTGGCATGGTAGAGCGCGTCGTCCGCCTGCTTCAGCAGTTGTTTCGAGTCGTAGGTCGTCTGCGTGCTGGTCTGACTGGCGCAGCCGATGCTGAGCGTGACGTTGCGCGCGGTAAGCATATCGTCGGCGTGAATCTTGTCCTGCAGGCGTTTCGCCACAGCCGCTATCGCATGGACGTCCGCGGTGGGGAGCAGCACGATGAACTCGTCGCCGCCATAGCGCCCCGCGATGTCTCCGCCGCGGATGATGGCGCTGATACAGGAGGCGACCTGTTTCAGCACGAGGTCGCCCTCCTGATGGCCGTAAGTGTCGTTGATGCGCTTGAAAAAGTCCACGTCGATCAGGAGCAGTCCCAGCGTGCCCGTGACGCCTTCCGGCGGGGTGAAGCGGAGAAAAGCCTGGTCGATGTAACGGCGGTTGGCGAGCTGCGTCAGGAAGTCCATTTCCGCGTCGCGCAGGATTTGTTTGTTCAGCCGCAGCAGCTCATAATTCTGTTGGTTCAGCCGCTTCTCGTTTTCCTGAACCGTCTGCATGAGTCGGCGATTGCGGAGCAGTACGGCGATCTGCCGCAGGGACAGGAAGGTGACGAGCAGCACCGCCCAAAGGAACAGGGAATGGACGATATGGAGCTGGACGCCGACGAGTATGAGAATAGCGAGCGTGAGAATATACGGGATCAGGAACCGGAAATAGTCCAGGGCCGCCGCGAGTTTTGGATGCACCGTTGTCTGGACTTCTGCGGTTTCGGAATCGTTCGGGTACATGGAGGCGAGACCGAGCAGCCAGAACGGGAAGGGCCAGAGCGGCCCGAGGAAGTCTGGCATTTCCACCTCGTAAATGGTGAAGGCCATCGTGAGCTGGTCGATGACTAGGAAGCCGATGCAGGACGCCACGAGCAGCAGGAGCTGCCGGGAAAACAGTTTTCGGACGTCCGAGCCGAAAATGATCAGGAGTACGCCGACAAGGAGGAAAAGGTCGATGACGATCGTGCTGACTTCGATGGCGAGCGGAAGACCGGCCAGAGATTCGTCCTGGAACAGCGGCAGCATAATGAAGTAGTAAAGGATGCCGCCGGCTGCGAGCAGGGAAATTACCATGTCGGAGAAGATTTCCCGCAGTTCGACCTTCGATTGGCGCAAATAGCTGATAAAGGCATAGAGGCTTGCATAGGAATTGGAGACGTAAAAGACGTCGCAAAGCGAAGGGGTAGTGGGGTCGATGTGAAGGAATTCCGAGTAGTACGCCCACGTGCTTTCGCCGATGGAGTACAGCGCCGCCGAGACGCCGAACCATATCCAGGGTTTACGCTTCTCCTCGGGCTGGCAGCGGACGCCGAACCAGTACAGCGAGAGCGCAAGGACGTCCCCGATGAGGCTGAAGGTGCTCAGATAGGGCTCAAGGGGTTCGATGGGGAGATACATGGCGGCGTAATATACCGCCATATAGACGATATACGCCGCAATCGACAGTCGGCGTTTCCGTTCAAGGTCCATAGATGTTTCCCCCTCGATGAAACGATTTTTTCGTTACCTGCTATTATATCATGAGTTGCTCTTTTTTGCGCGTGTTATTGAGCCGCCGTTTTCTGATTGCCATGGAATCTTTTTCTTGACAAGAAATATAGGAACAGGCGATAATAAAATTGTATCTACAATTAGTAATATCCGGTTTTATATTTCGAAAACGAAAGGATGCGGTAGCATGAACGTAAGGCAGAAATTCTTCGCTTTGGCGGGCGTCGCCGGTCTCATCATGGCGGTCGTTTCCGTCGTCGGCTTCTTTACGGCGTCGGACGCCGTAAAGGGAACGGTGGAGAAGCAGATTGCCGCGGGCGTTCGGGCCGAGGTCAACGACGCGGAGTCATGGCTTATCGAGAAAGTGCAGCTTGGGCAGGGTACCGCGTCGATTATCGCGCACCTTCCGGCGTCCCAGGAGGCTATGGCGCGCAGCCATGAGATCCTGATGGCGGGCGCGGACGACAAGGAAGTCAAGAACTTCATCAACGTCATGGAGGACGGATACTGCATGACGCTGGAGACCGGAAACCAGACCGGCAAATCGAAATGGCAGGAGCGCGACTGGTACAAGAAGGGTATGGCCGCCGGCAAAGTCGTTTACACTGACCCGTACAAGTCGAAGACCACGGGCGAGATGGTGGTCGGCGTCGGCATCCCGTACAAGCGGCAGGGCGCGCCGGGCGGCGTCCTCGGCGTGACCATCAAGGCGGACACGCTGTCGAAAAAAGCGAAAGAAATCAAGTACGAGGGTCAGGGCAAAGGCATGATCCTGAATCCGGCGACGGGAATCATCATCGCTTCGGCGGACGAAGACGAGAACCTGAAGCCGGTTACGGAGAATCCGATGCTGAAGGAACATATCGCTGAGATGGCGCAGAACAAGAAGGGCTATCTGGTGTCCAGCGCCGGCGGTACGGAGACGGTAGTCGGCTACGATACGATGGAGGCCACGGGCTGGATCGTGGCGGTGAGCGCGCCGGCAGATTTCGTGTTCGCCGAGATTTTTAAGCTCCGCATGATATACGGTGTGCTGACGGTAATCGGCGTCGTGCTGATGGTCGTTGCGTTGCTGTATTTTGCGAATACCATCGTAAAGCAGGTCACTGGGCTTGCCGCTCACTTGGGCGAGATGTCGAAGGGCAATCTGAGGCTTGAGCCGCTTCCCGTCACGTCCGATGACGAGTTCGGCCAGATGTCCGGGCAGTTCAACACGATGATGAAAAATCTGCGCGGCTTGATTACGCAGATGATGCATACGGCAGAACAAGTCGCTGCAAGTTCGGAAGAGTTGACCGCGAGTTCGCAGCAAGCGGCGGAGGCGGCGACCCATGTGGCGCAGACGGTCACCGAGGTCGCGGGCGGCATGGACAAGCAGCTTGGCAGCGTCGACGGCGCGAAACAGCACATCGACGCGGCGTTCATCGACATCAACGCGATGACGGATAAGACGGCGACGGTTACGGAGAACACGGAGCAGATGGCGGGCGCGGCGGATCACGGCGCGGAGCTGATGCAGAACGCCATGGAAAAGATGACCGGCATCGAGCAGAGCGTAGCGAACTCGGCCGAGGTCGTCAAGAAACTTGGCGAGAACTCGAAACAGATCGGGCAGATCGTCGAGAGTATCTCGGCGATTGCCGACCAGACGAACCTCCTTGCGCTGAACGCGGCCATCGAGGCGGCGCGTGCCGGCGAGGCGGGCCGCGGATTCTCCGTCGTAGCGGAAGAAGTCCGGAAGCTGGCCGAGCAGTCCCAGCTGTCGGCAGAGGAAATCAAGAACCGCATCGCAGTCATCCAGGGCGACACGGAAGAAGCCGTCGTCGCGATGGAGGCGGGCACCAACGAAGTGGCGCTGGGCACGCAGGCAATCCGCGAGGTCGGCGAGCAGTTCCAGGATATCACGAACCGCGTCACGTCGATCAAGTCGGAAATGGAAGAAATCAACGGCGCGGTGAAGACGGTATCGAAGGGTATGCAGGGTATCGTCGAGGCGATGGATACGATCGACGAGGTGAGCCGCTCGACAAGCCAGGAGACGCAAACGATTTCGGCGGCGGCGGAGGAACAGTCGGCTTCCAGTCAGGAAATCGCGTCGGCGTCGCACTCCCTGGCGGATCTCGCGATGGAGCTGCAGGACGCGACGGGCAAGTTCAAGGTATAAAACGGTTGCAACGACAAATGAGACAACATGCGCGGCGTTTTCGGACGCCGCGCATGTTGTCGTTTTTTTGCAAAAACAGGAAAACAAAAAAGACTTCATTTTATCGGTAAAAAGTCGATTTTCGCATTGCAAAAATATAGGAAAAAGAAGATAATTGGAATTGCAAGAAAATATAATTTATGTCAAGGAGGAGTTGGGCATGGGTGTAAGGCAAAAGTTTTTCTTGTTGTCCGGCGTCGCAGGAATCATCATGGCGGTTGTCGCCGTCGTTGGGTACTTTACGGCGGCAAATTCGCTGAAGGCGGCGGTGGAGGAAGAAATCGTCTCGGAGATTGGGCGGCAGTCGGCGCAGGCGGACGGCTGGCTTGCCGAAAAGGGGAAATACGCCGAGGGCGTCGCGGCACAGCTCTCGAAGATGGGCGCAAAGGAAGATGCGCTGGCGAAGAACAAGAATATGATGGCCGCTGTGGCTAACGACAAGGAAGTGCTCGATCTCGTCAATGTGATGACGGACGGGTATGCGATGGGATGGAGTGCGGGCGACTTGACCGGCAAGGCCGACTGGACAAAGCGTCCTTGGTATGTCGATGCGAAAAAAGCCGGGAAACTGATTTTTACCGACCCGTACAAGGATGTAACGACCGGCAGTATGGTCATCACGGCGGCGATTCCATATCAGCGCCCGGGTGCGGCGGAAGGCGCGCTTTGCGAGGACATCAAGATCGACGCGCTGATCGGGCAGGCGAAGGCCATCAAGTATAAAGGGCAAGGCAAGGGAATGATCGTGAATCCTGCTTCGGGTATCATCATCGCTTCTGCAAACGAGGAGGAGAATCTGAAGCAAGCGGGCGATAATCCGTATCTGAAGGAACACATGGCGGAAATGGCCAATAACAAGAAAGGGTATTTCATTTCGACGGCGGGCGGCGAGAGCAAGGTCATCGCCTATGACCGCATCCCGACGACAGGCTGGTTGGCTCTCGTTTCCGTGCCGGAGGATTTCGTGTTCGCGCAGTTGAACACGCTTCGGATCACATACGGCGCTGTGACGATCGTCGGCGTAATCCTGGTCACGGTGGCGCTGCTCTTCTTCTCGAACAATATTGTCAGCCAGGTCGTCACGCTGACGACCCACATGAACGAGATGGCGGGCGGAAATCTCAGGCAGGAACCGCTGGAAGTCAAGTCGAACGACGAATTCGGCCAGTTGGCGACGGGCTTCAACAGCATGAACAAGAATATCCGAGGCCTGATCTCGCAGATGGCGCAAAGCGCGCAGCAGGTGGCGGCGTCGAGCCAGGAGCTGACGGCCAGCTCGCAGCAGGCGGCGGAAGCGGCGACCCATGTCGCGCAGACCGTCATAGAGGTCGCGAGCGGTACGGAGAAACAGCTTGGCAGCGTCGACACGGCGAAGCAGAGCATCGACGCGGCGTTCATCGACATCAACGCGATGACGGAAAAAGCGGCTACGGTCACTGAGAACACCGAGCAGATGGCCGGCGCGGCGGATCACGGCGCGGAGCTGATGCAGAACGCAATGGAAAAGATGGGCGGCATCGAGCAGAGCGTCTCGAACTCGGCAGAGGTCGTCAAGAAGCTGGGCGAGAACTCGAAACAGATCGGGCAGATCGTCGAGAGCATCTCGGCGATTGCCGACCAGACGAACCT
>JAFZRW010000113.1 GCA_017619685.1 Schwartzia sp. (in: firmicutes) | reverse complement strand
GGCTGCGGCGCGATTTTCTCGTCGAGGGCGTGGTCGATCCACAGGCCCGGATAGCGGACGTTTCCGGCCACGCCGGTCAGAATGTAGAGCGGGCCCGACTCGTCGCGGCGGAAATTCCTGATATGGCCGCGGTTCCGGTAGGTGTGAAGGTGCGCGGACAGAACGACGTCGACGCCCAACTCGTCGAAAAGAGGCATGAACGCCTCGCCGAACTTGCTGAAGCCCTCTTTTCGCTCCGGACGCTTGCCGATGCGGTATTGCAGCATGTCCCTGTGCAACATCGCGACCTTCCAGTTCTTCCTGGACGCGGCGGCGTCTTTCGACAGCCAGGCGAGCTGTTCGTCCAAAAGCCCGGGGCGAAATTCCTCCGTTTCGTCCCATTGCGTGTTCAGCACGATGAAATGCACGTCGCCGAAATCGAAAGAATAGTAATAGCGGGGAAAGTCGCGGCTGCCGTTTTCCGGCGGCGCGAACTCGGCGAGATAAGCCAGCGGCAGGCGCACTTCCCATTTCTTGTCGTAGGTCTCATGGTTGCCCATGACCGGCGCAAACGGAATCCGTTCCGCCATGTCCGCCACCGCGTCGAACCATGCGTCCCACTGGCTGTGCTCTTCGCCGTTGTCCACGAGGTCGCCGAGGTTCGTGAAAAACGCGGCGTCGGGATTGCGCCGGAACACGTCCTGCGCGAGACGCTTCCAGTCCGTGTAATCGCTGGATTGTGAATCAGGGAAGATCAGCGCCTTGAACGCGCCGCCGTCGTCCGCGCGGAGAGGCGCCCAGTCCGTGCCCTCGTTTCCGCAAATCACGCGGTATTCATAGGCCGAGCCTAGAGAAAGGTTTTCAAGGCGCGCCGTGTGCAGCCAGAGGTTTTGTCCGTCGTCGGCGTAATGCTCGCTTTTCGCGGGCGCGGAAAAAATCTCCGCGTCCTGTGCCGCTTCTTTTTTGCCCGAGGCGCGCCAGACGACCTCGGCGGCCTCCTGCGGCTCGTCGGACTGCCACATGACGGTGCGCGACGCGCGGTTGTCGGCGGCGACGATCTGACGCAGGAAGCGCGCGTCGAGAGACGTATCGCCCGTCAGAACGCGCGCCGCTTTTCGGATCGGGTTGGGGATGGGGGCGGCAGTTTTGGACGGGAACGCGCATCCGGCGGCGAGGGAGAGGGCAGCGCCTCCCATCATCGCGAGAAACTTTCGGCGGGAAATGTTGTCTTGCATGGTCTTGCTCCGTTTCTTGCAAAATCAGCCCTCCCCTCTGGGGAGGGGGGACCGTCGAAGACGGTGGGTGAGGTCTTACGGCACGTTGAAAAACCTCATCCGTCAGCCCTGCGGGCTGCCACCTTCCCCAGAGGGGAAGGCTAATTCTCAAGTTGTTTCCGAAGTGTCACGAAATCCTTTAATATCCCGTTGGGCAGG
Organism: Schwartzia sp. (in: firmicutes); assembly: GCA_017619685.1. Taxonomy (GTDB): domain Bacteria; phylum Bacillota; class Negativicutes; order Selenomonadales; family Selenomonadaceae; genus RUG12372. The sequence goes on along the minus strand of JAFZRW010000113.1, from coordinate 5,944 downwards.
AAACATTGGAAGGTCAGCTTCGTCTCGTCCGCTTCCATCGTTAAGTAATTGAGGAAGTTATCGGGGAACGCGATCTCGTCGATCTCGTTTTGTTCCACGTCGTAGAAGCAGTTGCCGGCGTTGCCCGTCAAAATGTACGGCAATCCGTTTTTCGCTTTTTGCCCCGCGCGGAGGCTGCGGCGGCGATACGCATGGACATGGGCGGAGAGAACTGCGTCGGTGCCGCCTGCTTCCAGGGCGGGGACGAGCGTTTCGACAAACGGGTCGCGTTCGATGGGTTCCGCGTCGTAGTCTATCAAATCGCGGTGCAGCAGCGCCACACGCCACGTTTTTTTCGTTGCCGCAAGGTCGCGGGCAAGCCACGCCGCCTGCTCACTGAACAGCCCCGGCGCCAGCGCGTCCAGTTCTTTGCGTTGGGTGTTCAGCACGATGAAATGCACGGGCCCGTAATCGAAGGAATAATAGTAGCCTCCGTATTTCGGACTTTCGTTCTCCGGCGGCGCGAACAGCGTGAGAAACGCTTGGGGCAATACGCATTCCCAATCGAGGGAATAGCATTCGTGGTTTCCCATGACCGGCGCAAAGGCGCGCGCGCCGAGGGCGGCGTCCGTCGCAGTTTGCCACCCTTCCCAGTGATATGCGCTGGCTCCGTTGTCCACGAGATCGCCCATATTGATCCAAAGCGCGGCGTCCGGACAGCGGGCCGACGCTTCGCCGCAGACCCGCGCCCATGTGTCATAGTTTCCCTCGCATTGGGAGTCGGGAAAAATCAGCGCCTTGCACGGCCCGCCGTCGTCCGTATGAAACGAGAATGTGCCGATGGTCCGTCCCGCCGCTTCCACGCGGCATTCGATCCGTTTCCCCTGGGGCAATCCTGAGAGCGCTGTCCGGTAGACGAACACAGGGCGGCCTTCCAGCGTGAAATATTGCAGATCCACGTCGGCGCGTTTTTCCTGCTTGCCGCCCGATTCGTGCCAAAAGAAGCGCGGTTCGGAAAGCGCAGCTTCGCTTTGCCACTCGATTGTCGCGGCGGATCGGTTGTCCCGCGCAACGATCCGGCGGAAAAAAAGCGGACCTGCCGCTGTCCCCGCAAACGCACGGCGAAGCGGCGAAAGCAGCGTTGATAAAACGCCTGCGGCCGCCGACTGCAGGCTCATGGAAAGAAACGCCCGGCGGGAAACGGCGGGCAATCCTGTCGTCAAAAAAACACCCCCAGGAATGGAATTGTGAAAATCGTCTTATAAGAAGACGGGCTTTTTATATATTATACTACAAAAACTGCTTTTGATAGGAATTTTCTTGCAAACAGGAGAGGACTTGGAGTACAATAAAGCCAACGCACACAACACCGTAACGCCAATCTGGGGATTGGCGTCATGCAGGAGGTTTATCGATGGAGAAGCTGACGGTTAGGAAAGGGCAAGTCCTTCACAAGAAAGGGGACGAAGTCAAGAAACTCGAAATTATCCTTTCGGGCGCGCTTTCGATGACGGACGGGAACGATATCGACATTCGTCTTAACAGCGGTTCGATTGCGGGCGCCGTGTATCTGCCCAACGATGTCTACGCATTTGACTACGTGGTCCTGGAGGATGCGACGCTTGCGGTGTACGATTATACATCGGAAGAGGATATTGCCGAAGCGGTGTCGGGCACGGTCGCGATCGCTCCGGCGATGGCGGCGGCGAGCATGGAACTGGCAAAGGGGATGCTCGAAACGCTTGCTTCCGTCGAGGAAACGGCGTCGACGCTTTGCAAGGACCTCAAATACAACTACAACGATTATAAATTTTTGTGCGCGAAGGTTCAAATGCCTCCGCAGCAATTCGTATTTGTCGAGGTGCTGACTGCGCTCGAGTCGTCCGGCCTTTCTTCGGGCTGGGAGGCGGAAGCGGTGCGCGCGTTCTGCCGACAGGTGGCGGCGCTCAAGAAGATGTTCTACCCACTGGAGCCGGGCTTCTGCATCGAAGCGGTGATGCGCGCTTCGGAGACGGGGCGGAAAGTCCGGCAAGAGCTGGAGACTGCGTCGGCGTTTATCCAAGACACGAAAGCGCGGACGGCGGATTTCGTCAAAGCGTTCTATGATGTGCGTTCGCGCGTGGACACGGGGGAGCGGGACGCATCGAACGAAACGCCGGCAATCGCGGACGCGTTGGATATCATCCTGTCCTTTGCCGACGTCAAGCCCGAGATCGCGGACGCCTTCCGCAAGGACGTCAAGAAATACAACGACACGACGGATCGCCGCGCGAAATCCGCCGAAATGCGGCAGCTTCGCATGAGCATCGCCACGGAATTTTACGAGATCTACGAGGCGGCGTTCCTCCGCAGTATGGAGACGAGCCATATCCCCGCAGAGGTCCGGATGTTCTTCCTGTTCGGCTTCGTGGACGAGGTGCTGGCGGGCACGGCGAACACGGCGACTCTGTATCAAATGGCCGTGGCGTGGGAGGACGACCCGAACGGGCACATCCTGACGATGTACGACTGGCTGACGAAAATCTATCGCGGCGAAGCCATGCCGTCGAAGAACGAGTTTGACAACGACTGGATCGAATTCCTGCGCGAGGAAGTGCGGACGGGCTCCATCAAGCAGGAGAAAGCGGACGAGATGCGTGACGACCCGAAAGAGATGGTTCGCTTCGAGATCCACAATATGTTTACCAGCGCCAACAAGGTCACCAACGGGCAGTTCGCTTCGTTCGTCCCGATCTTCTGCGCGACGGACGTAATCCGACCGCTGGACAAATGCCTGGCAAGTCCGGCCCGGGTACAGGCCTGCTTCGACAAGATCCTGGACATCGACTTCAGCTGCTTCTATCGTCCGGCGCTCGCCTCCTTCCCCGAGTTCGGCATTCAGCACTTCGTTTACAACGTCGAAGTCAAGCCGTACCTGATCCTGATGCCGAACGTCGGCAGCCGCGGCCTGATGTGGCAGGAGATCGAAGGCGTGAAGAAGACGACGCCCGCGCACATGGTGCTCTCGATTTTCCATACCGAGGATCTGGAATCGACCATCGTGAAGATGTGCGCGCAGTTCCGCTGGGAGATGTGCCGCCGCATCCAGGGCGTGCGCTACACGGACATCACCGAGCCGTCGCTGACGGCGGAATACACGAACTATCTCCAGTTCTACAAGAAGAACGGCAACCTGTCCAGCGACATGAAGGACCGCATCAAGATCATGCTGCAGAAGGCGCGCAACGACTACAAGAACGTGTTCATCGCGGATTACGAGATGTACATCCTGAACGAGGCCTTCGGCCTGCCGCGCCTGAACAAGATCGCGCGGGAAATCGTGTTCCGCTATTGCACCCTGTCGAAGAAATTCCGCAAGTCGATGGCGAGCAATCCGCAGTACCAGCCGCTCCTGGAGCGCTGGGGCGTCACGCAGGGCGCAAAAGCCCACGGTATCGATCTCTTCGTCAAGAAAGTGCAAAAAATGAAGCCGGGCGAAGAAGTTCCGCCGGAAATCCTTGGGGAAGTGGCTTTTTTGAGAATGTAATGATTGCAACGAAAAACGTTCGCAGGCAATATGCTTGCGAACGTTTTTTTGTAACCCAATCTACTTTTTATTCATTTTTCTTGACACTGTTTCCCGCGCGCATTATCATTATTTTAATGAAAGATTCACTTTTATATACACATTTTGGGAGAGAGCGATATGAAAAAAATAGACCGGATTTTTGCGGCGATTTTCTGCGTTTTCGTTTTGGCGGCGGCTGTCGGCTGCGGAGGGGGTGCCCCGCCGGAGAAAAAAGCGGAGAATGCGGCGGACTTCGCGACCATCAAGGACGATCTCGGCCGCGAGGTGACATTGGCGAAGAAGCCGGAGCGCATCGTGGTGACGTCGGCGTCGTTTTTGGAGCCTTTGCACGCGGTGGGCGGCGACGTGGTCGGACGGCCCGACTCGAAGACGCTGCCGGATTGGGCGAAAGACAAGACGAGCATCGGCCGCGTTTACAACGTCGATCTTGAAAAGCTTCTGGCCTGCGCGCCCGACCTCGTGATCGCGAACAAGGGCATGAACGAGAAACTCTTGGAATCCCTGGAGATCAATAAGATTCCGACTATCGTCGTCGATATGAAGAACTACGGGGAAGTCAAGAACGAAGTGCGTATTTTCTCTCAGGTCACGGGAGAGAAGGAAAAAGGTGAAGCGCTGATCAAGAGTATGGATGAGAAGATCAAGGCCATTGCTGACCGTCTGCCGAAGGAGAAGCGGCGGGTGGCGATCCTGCACAGCACGGCCCAGGGCCTCAGCGTACAGCTCGAGACAAGCATCGCCGGCTCGACGGCGAAAATGCTCGGGTTCGAGAACGTGGCGTCAGGTATGTCGCCGCTGGAAAACAATCCCGATTCCGCGCCGTACAGCATCGAAACCTTGGTCGAGCAAAATCCCGAGATCCTCTTCGTCACGAGCATGGGAAAAATCGACGAGGTGAAGCGCGGCATGGACAACACGATCGCGCTGAATCCCGCATGGCAGACGATTCCCGCCATCAAGAACGGCAAGATGTACTATCTCTCGCAGGAGCGGTTCCTGTTGAGCCCCGGCATTGAGTATCCTGCCGCCGTGGAGGAAATGGCGAAGCAGGTCTATCCGGAATTATTCAAGTGAACTTGGATTTGTGAAGCTCGAACCCCTCCGCCCCTGCGGGGCACCTCCCCTTACAGGGGAGGCAAATTGCCTGCTCACTCTTGCCCTCCCTGAAAGGGAGGGGGGACCGCGAAGCGGTGGGAGGGTTAATAAAAAGAAAGGACGCGCGGCCGATGGAAACCAAGATTATCTATCTGACGAACGACGCCCGCCGTTACGCGGGCATGAAGAATGCGTGCCTTGCATTGCAGGACGAGGGGAAAATCTCCGATCTCTGCATGGCGGTAATGCTCGAAGGCTCCAGCGAATGGAACTACGTCTGGGAGCGGAAACTCGGCGGCGCGAGCCTTGTGGTCGCGCGGTTCTTCCGCAATATCTCCAAGTCGGCCTTCTGGGAAGCCTGTCGTGCGTTTCTGGCGGCGCGGAATATTCCGTATCTCCTCGATGCGGTGGAGGGCGCTGCGGACGAGAAGGGCGAAAAGAGCGCGGGCGTGGAGCCTCCTGTGGCGGCGCGGCTGAAAGGCTACACCTTTTACGGCGGCGCGGAAAATTTCAAGAACTTCTGGTTGTACGCGTCGTCTTTGACGGACGCGGCGATTCCTGCGCCGGATGAACCCAAGCAGCGCTGCTGGGCGGGCGTCTACCACCCCGATCTGCCTGATGGCTGTACCACCGATCTTGCCCTGTACCGCGCGAAATATTGCAAGCCGGACCGGCCGACGCTGGGCCTCCTGTTTTACCGAGACGAGTGGATCTGGGACGACCTTGTCTATCCCGCCGCGTTTATCGCCGAGGCGGAGCGGCAGGACTGTAACGCGATCGCCGTGTTCACGAATCAGCTCCCCGACGAGGCATTGGGAATGCCGAGCATCCGCAAGGTGTTCGAGGACTTTTTCACGGCAGACGGCAAGACGGTCATTGATACGCTCGTCAGCACCATGAAATTCTCTCAGGTCGGCAACGGCACCATGACCGTGGAAGAACTGGAAAAGTTCGGCGTGCCGATTCTCGCGGCGTACACATTATTGACTACGGAAAAGGACTGGCGGGCAAACGCCGAGGGCCTGAACGCGGTGGAGACGTCCATCGCCGCCGCGCTGCCGGAGCTGGACGGCGCGATTCACGGCGTGCCGATTGCGGGGCGGAACGTACTGCCCGACGGCGCGGTGGAATACGTGCCGATGCCCGAGCGTCTTTCTCTGATGGTGGAGAAAGCGAAAAAATGGGCGAGACTTCGTCGCCTGAAAAACGGGGACAAGAAAATTGCGCTGATCTTCCACAACTATCCGCCGAAAAATTACAACATCGGCAGCGCGTCGGGCCTCGATACCATGGAAAGCGCGC
>JAFZRW010000112.1 GCA_017619685.1 Schwartzia sp. (in: firmicutes) | reverse complement strand
GATTGCGTGTATTGGCGGATCAGGCGGGGCTCGCTTCGAAGGAAAGAGAAGCATTGCTTGCCGTCCCGCTTTTGCACGGGGGGACGGAGATCCTGGAAAAAGCGCGGGCGATGGCGACGAATGAGCAAAGTCTTCGCGCTCTGGATAATCTGCAGGCAATCTATCGGCTGTTGCAAGCATACGGCGCGGAGCACTATGTGAAATTCGATCTCGGCATTATCCGGGACTTCGGCTATTATACGGGCATGGTCTTTGAGGCGTATACGCCGGGGCTTGGCTTCCCGCTTTGCGGGGGCGGGCGCTACGATCATCTGCTTTCGGATTTCGGGCGCGGGTGCCCGGCAACTGGCTTCGCCCTTGGCATTGAGCGCGTCATGCTGGCGCTGGAACGGGAAAATCTCAAACCGCCCGTGTCGCAGAAAGATACATATATATCTTATTCAGCGCAGCAAAGGGAAGAAGCCATCCGGATTGCGGCAAAAAGACGCGCGGCGGGCGAGATTGTTGAGCTGTCCCCGTCGGAGGAGACGAGGGATGAGGCTGTCCGTCGCCAGACGGCGAAAGGATATCGCGAGCTCGTTTATATTGAATGATGAAAAGGATCCGGCAATTTTTCCATGCGGTTTTCGCCGAAGTCTCCGCAGAAGACAGGGCCTTCCTGAAACAAAACCTGAGCATGGAACAGCAAGCTCTTTTTTTCGGCATGTCCGTTCCTGATCAATGCCATGCGCTTCGTACGGCGCATACCGCGATCGCGCTTGCGGAAAATGCGGCGGCGAAAGTCGATTTGCCGCTTTTGACGCGGTGCGCGTTGCTTCATGACGTTGGGCGGCGGGACGGGGAATTCGGCGTCTTTTGGAAATGCTTTGCTGTGCTTTTCGCCGCTTTGTCCCCGTCGCAGGCGAAGGACTATGGCGACGACGATGGCAGCGACAGCGTCCTGCACCGGAAAATGTGTGTCTATTATCATCATGCGGACATCGGGGCGGACATGCTTCTGCGCGAAGGCTTTGCGGCGGAGGCGGAAATCGTGCGCAGGCATCACAAAGCTCCGGCGGAGGACGATCCGCCGGAGCTTCGGATATTGCGTATGGCCGATGAAATGAATTAGGTTTAGTATCCCTTTTCCTTGTCGATGATGTTCCTCATTTTCGCCGTGTCGGGAAATGCTTTCAGGTTCTCGATGAAAATGTCGATGGCGCGCTCCATATAGCGCGGAGAAGTGGCGGCATGGTGGGGCGTGATTAAAAGATTTGGAGCGTCCCAAAGAGGAGAGTCGGCGGGAAGGGGCTCCTTGCAGAATACATCGAGTCCCGCACCGCCGATGACATTGTTGCGTAAGGCTTCCGCAAGGTCGTCCTCGTTCACGACCGGCCCGCGGGAGACGTTGATGAAAAAAGCGGACGGTTTCATCGCGGCAAAGGCTTTTTTCGAGAATAGATTTTTCGTCTCCGGCGTCAGCGGCAGCGTCACGATTACGAAATCGGCCTGCGGCAGGACGTCGAAGAGTTCGTCCGGCATATACAGCTTGTCAACGTCTGGCTCTTTTGTCTTGGACGGTTTGACGCCGAGGATGTTCATGCCCATCGCTTTCAGGCGGTTGGCAATGAAACCGCCGACACTGCCCAGCCCGATGATGGCGGCAGTCTTTTCATAGAGCTCGTCGAGACCGCGAAGCCCTTTCCATTGCTTTGCTTTTTGATTGTCGTAGGCGGTCAGCAGACCGCGAGTCCGGCAGAGGATCATGCCGAGGACGTGCTCGGCGATCGGGATGCCGTGGATGCCGCGCACGTTTGTCAGAAGGATATCGGATTCGCGGAACGCGTCGAGCGCGACAAAGCCTTCGACGCCTGCGGTCAGGGCCTGCACCCAGCGAAGCTTCGGCGCGTTCGGCAGGATGGGCGCGAGGTTCGTTTGCCCGAAGGCGAGCAGGATTTCAGCGTCCGGAAGATATGGGGCGCAATCCGAGGCTTTTGCGACATGGATCTCGACGTCGGGGCGGGTGGCCTTGATTTGCTCGATTTGCGCGTCCCGAAGGGCATGCAGGGCAAGAATATTCATTCCGGAAAATCTCCTTTCACGTTGTCTTTTCATAAATAATGTTTCGACGACGAATGAAAGATTCCTTTTTTGTTGACAAAGTTTGCATAATTTATTATTATATTAACACGTTAATCCTTTAACTAAGTAAAGAATCTTGGAGGACCTTATGGAAATCAATGATTTAGACTATTTGACGGTGGCGCTGCCCAAGGGAAAGCTTTTTTCGCCGTCGGCGGAGCTTTTGGCAAAGGCCGGGCTTTCGGCGGAAGGCTTGGAAGAGTCCTCGCGGAAGCTGGTCATTGTCAACGACCGCGCAAAGGTGAAATTCATCATCTCGAAGACAGCGGATGTGCCGACGTATGTGGAATACGGCGCGGCGGATATCGGCGTAATCGGCAAGGATGTGCTGATGGAGTCGGGGCAGGACGTCTATGAACTGCTGGATTTGGGCTTCGGGCGCTGTCATTTGATGATGGCCGTGCCGGAGGCGGAGCGCCGTCCGAATTTTGAGGATTATGCCCATACCCGTGTCGCAACGAAATTCCCGCGCATCGCCGAGCGTTTCTTCGGCGAGCACGGGATGCAGATGGAATATATCAAGCTGAACGGCTCGATTGAGCTGGGCCCTATCGTTGGGCTGTCCGAGAGCATCGTCGATATCGTGGAAACGGGCACGACGCTTCGTGAAAATCATCTGGTGGAAATCGTCTGCATCATGGACGCGACGGCGCGGCTGATCTCGAACCGCGTGAGCTTTCGGATGAAGTTCGATCGAATCCATCGTTTGGTCGAGGATTTGCAGGAAATATTGCGGGGGGAAAATAAATAATGCGAATTGTAAACGTAAAGGAATGCGGGGAGCAGGAAGTCGAGCGTCTTTTGCAGAAGGCCGCTTTTGACGAGGTGGAGCTGAGTCCCGCAATCCGCGAGGGAAACAAGAAACTTTTCGGCGCGGACCTGACGGCGGCGGAGGTCGTGGCGAAAATCGTCGGCGACGTGCGCCGCGAGGGCGACGCCGCTGTCATGCGGTATACGAAGCTCATTGACCGCACGGAGCTGACGCCGGAATATTTCGTCGTCAGCGAGGCGGAATTCAAGGAAGCGGAAACGCTGGTCAACGAGAAGGTCATGGAGTCCCTGCGCCGTTCCATCGCGAACGTGCGGCGCTACCATGAGGAACAGAAGCCGAAATCCTGGATTACGTACCGTGAGGAAGGCTCATTGCTCGGGCAGTCCGTGCTGCCTTTGGATCGAGTCGGATTGTACGTTCCGGGTGGCACGGCAGCCTATCCGTCTTCCGTCGTGATGAACGCGGTGCCGGCGGCGGTGGCCGGCGTGCGGGAGATCATCATGATGTGCCCGCCCCGCGATGGGAAAATCAATCCTTATGTACTGCTGGCGGCGAAGGAAATCGGCGTGTCTAAGATTTTCAAGATTGGCGGCGCGCAAGCCGTGGCGGCGATGGCTTTCGGAACGAAGACGGTTCCGCGCGTGGACAAGATCACGGGCCCCGGCAATATCTTCGTCACATTGGCGAAGAAGGCCGTGTACGGGCATTGCGACATCGACATGCTGGCGGGCCCCAGCGAGATCCTGATCATCGCCGACGAGAGCGCCGATCCCGTCTATACGGCGGCGGATATGCTGAGCCAGGCCGAGCACGATCCTTTGGCCTCGAGCATCGTAATCACGACTAACGCGGCGCTGGCGGAAAAGACGGCGGCGGAGGTGGAAAAGCAGCTTGCGAATCTGCCGCGAAAAGCCATCGCAAGCGCGTCCATCGAACGCAACGGCCTGATCGTCGTCGCCGAGGACATGATGCAGGCCATCCGTTTCGCGAATCTTTCGGCGCCGGAGCATCTGGAACTTCTGACAGAGCAACCGTTCCAGCTTCTCCCCCATATCCGCCACGCGGGAGCGGTGTTCCTCGGCGCGAATTCGCCCGAGCCGCTGGGTGATTACTTCGCCGGCCCCGACCATATCCTGCCGACGGGCGGAACGTCGCGGTTCTATTCCGTGCTGAATGTCGAGACGTTCATGAAGCGCACCAGCTTCATTTCCTATACGCAGCCCGCGCTTAAAAAAGTGTCCGACGATATCGTGCGGTTGGCCGAGGCCGAGGGGCTGCAGGCGCACGCCAACGCGATCCGGCTCAGAGGGGGAAAATAAATGCTGAAATATCGAACAGGGCTTGCCGATATGCCCGCCTATGATGTGGCGGAGCGGGACTGGCGATTGAAGCTCAATGCCAACGAGGCGCCGACGACGCTGCCGCCGATGGTGGAGGAGCGTGTGATGGCTCGGCTATCGCGGGTCGCGTTCAACCGTTACCCGAATCTGGAAATGAAAGATTTGATCGAGCAGGTGGCGTCGAATTTCTCGCTTCTGGAGGAGCAGATCTTCTTCGGCAACGGCTCCAGCGAGATCATAGAAAAGCTGTTTTACGCGTTCGGCGGGAAAAACCACGCAATCGTCTATCCCGAGCCGTCCTTCTCGATGTATAAGATTTATGTGAAGGTTGCGGACGCGAAGGGCGTGCCCGTCGGACTGGAAAAGGACTACAGCCTCGATCGGGAGAAGTTCGTCCAGGCAGTGCGGGAGAGCAAAGCGTCACTGGCGGTGGTCTGTACGCCGAACAATCCGACGGGGAATCTGATCCCTTTGGAGGATGTGGAGTATATCGCGCAGAATATCGATTGCGCGCTGGTCGTGGACGAAGCGTATCTGGAATTCGCGGGCGAGGACGCCTCCGCCGTGAAGCTTCTGAAAAAATATCCGCACATGATTGTGGCGCGGACATTCTCGAAAGCTTACGGGCTGGCTTCGGCGCGTGTCGGCTATATGATGGCGGATGAGACCGTAGTGCGGATGGTGGAAAAGGCGTTCATGCCGTATCATTTGAATGTGCTTTCGCTGGTCACAGCGGACATCGTCTATCAGATGCGCGATGAATTCCAGCCGAGGATCTATATGATGCGCGACGAGTGCAGGCGCGTGGCGGAGGAACTGAAAAAGATAAAAGGCATGACCGTGTACCCGTCCCATACGAATTTCCTGCTTCTTAAGTCTGCGAAAGCAGAGAAGCTGAACGAATACCTTGCGGAGCAAGGCATCGGCATCAGGAGCTTCGGCAGCGCGCCGAGGCTGGAAAATTGCCTGCGCATTTCGATGGGAACGCGGGAGGAAAACGATCTGTGGCTCGGTGAGGTCAAAAGGTTCATGGGAGGGAAGAAGTAAGATGCGAAAGGCGGAGAAAAAGAGGAAAACGGCGGAAACTTCAGTCCGTGTTTCCGTGAATCTGGACGGCAAGGGTGAAAGCAAGATCGAGACGGGCGTCGGTTTTTTTGACCACATGCTGACGCTGTTCGCGAAGCACGGCGCATTCGACCTGACCGTGAAATGCGACGGCGATCTTGCGGTGGACGGACACCACTCTGTCGAGGATATCGGCATCGTGCTCGGCGAGGCGTTCAAGGAAGCGCTGGGGGACAAAGCGGGAATCGTAAGATATGGCTCGTTCTATGTGCCGATGGATGAGGCGCTGGCTTTCGTCGCCCTCGACATCAGCGGTCGACCGTATCTCGTCTATGACGGCGGAGAAATGGCGCCTGTCGTTGGCGGCTACGATACTGAACTGACAGAGGAATTCCTGCGCGCGTTCGCGTTCAACTCGGGCATCACGCTCCACGCGAAAATCCTGTACGGGAATAATACGCACCACAAGATCGAGGCGATTTTCAAGGCGCTCGGCCATGCGCTGGCCGTCGCCGTTCGGAAAGACGGCAGCAAGGGCGTGCTTTCGACGAAGGGCGTGCTGTAATGATTGCAATCATGGATTACGGCGTCGGGAATCTGTTCAGCGTCGAGAAGGCGTTCCTTTATCTCGGCGCGGATGCGAAGATCACGAATGACGCCGAGGTGCTCCGGCGGGCGGACAAGATCGTGCTGCCGGGGGTCGGGGCTTTTGGCGACTGCATGAAAAATCTTCAGGCCAGCGGCATGATTCCCGTATTGACGGAACAGGTACAGGCGGGCGTTCCGCTTCTCGGCATCTGCGTCGGGCTGCAGATCCTCTTTGAGGGCAGCGACGAGTCGCCGGAGGCGGAGGGCCTGGGTTTCTTTCCCGGGCGCGTCCGGAAGATCCAGGCGGCGGGGCTGAAAATCCCTCATATGGGTTGGAACTCGCTCGAGATCCGACGACGGGAAAAGACCGATTTGTTCGCGGGGCTTCCGGAAAATCCTTTTGTCTATTTCGTCCACAGCTATCATGCCGTGCCAGAGGATGAGGGCATCGTGACGGCGACGGCGGATTACGGCGAGCGGTTGACGGCGGCGGTGGCGAAGGGCAATATCTGCGCTACCCAGTTCCACCCTGAGAAATCCGGGGACGTCGGACTCGACATACTGAAGAATTTTATCGATGGAGGCGACGCAGCATGATGATTTTTCCCGCGATCGACCTGCGGGGCGGGCATTGCGTTCGTCTGTACAAAGGCGATTTCTCAAAGGAAGAGATTTTTTCCGACCATCCCGGCGAGATGGCTAAAAAATGGGAAGGCATGGGCGCGAAATACCTCCATGTCGTCGATCTTGACGGCGCCCGCGGCGGGCAGTCGGAAAATCTGTCCGCGATCCGCGAGATCCTGGATTCTGTTAAGATTCCCATTGAATTGGGCGGCGGCATCCGAACAATGGAGCAGATCGACTCGATCCTTACCCTCGGCGTCCGCCGCGTGATTCTCGGTTCGGCGGCGGTGGAGTCGCCGGAACTGGTGCGCGAAGCGGTTGAAAAATACGGCGAGCGGATTGTCGTCGGCATCGACGCACGGGACGGCATCGTGGCGGTCAAAGGCTGGGAGGAATCCGGCGGCGTAGACGCGATGGAGTTCGCAAAAAAAATGGCGGCGTCCGGCGTCCGCACGGTCATCCATACGGATATCTCGCGGGACGGCACGCTCTCGGGCGTCAACGCGGCGGCCTCCGTCGCCCTCGCGAAGGCCAGCGGGCTTTCGGTCGTCGTGTCCGGCGGCGTGAGCTCGATGGAGGACATCAAGACGGTCAAAATGCACGAAAAAGACGGGCTTGTCGGCGTTATTGCGGGCAAGGCGATTTATATGGGGGCGCTGGACCTCAAAGCGGCGATTGCGTTTGCCGAGGCGGAGGACTAAAATGTACACGAAACGAATTATTCCGTGTCTTGACGTCAAGGACGGGCGCGTTGTCAAGGGAACGAATTTCGTCGGCCTGCGCGATGCGGGCGACCCGGTGGAGCTTGCCGCCCGCTACGATCAGGAGCGAGCGGACGAGCTTGTTTTTTTGGATATCACCGCGTCCAGCGACAAGCGGAACACGATGGTGGACGTGGCTTCGTCCTGCGCGTCGCAGGTTTTCATCCCGTTCACGGTGGGGGGAGGTATCCGCTCGGCGGAGGATATGCGCGCGCTGCTCGCGGCGGGGGCGGACAAGACCTCGCTGAATACGGCGGCGGTCAAGAATCCCATGTTGCTCTCCGAGGGCGCGGAGCGCTTCGGCCGCCAATGCGTGGTGCTGGCGGTGGACGCGAAGAAGTGCGGCGAAGATCGCTGGGAGGTCTATGTGAACGGCGGACGGACGCCGACGGGCATCGACTGTAAGGAATGGGTGAAGCGCGGAGTTTCCCTCGGCGCGGGCGAGATCCTTTTGACGAGCATGGACACCGACGGCACGAAGGACGGCTATGATATCCCATTGACGCGCATGGTGTCCGAAACTGTGAATGTTCCGGTCATCGCGTCGGGGGGCGCGGGGACGCTCGAGCATTTTTACGACGTGCTGACGCTGGGCAAGGCGGACGCGGTGCTGGCCGCCTCGGTGTTCCATTACGGGCAGTTTACCGTGCGCGAAGTCAAGACATATCTGAAATCACGTGGAGTGGAGGTAAGGCTTTGATGGATATCTCAATGGTGAAATTCGACGAGAAAGGCTTGGTGCCCGCCATCGTGCAGGAGGAAAACGGGCAGGTGCTGATGCTCGCCTATATGAACGAGGAATCGCTGAAAAAGACGCTGGAAACGGGCTACACATGGTTTTACAGCCGCAGCCGCGAAAAGCTTTGGAACAAAGGCGAGACGTCGGGCAACGTGCAGAAGGTCAAGGAAATCTCCTACGACTGCGACGGCGACACGCTGCTGGTGCGCGTGCATCAGACAGGCGTGGCCTGTCATACGGGCACATATTCCTGCTTCAGCGGGCGCAGGATCGGCGAGAACGAGAAGAGCGTCGCCGTCGTGCAGGAGGAGCCGCAGGCTTCGCTGGCGAACGTGCTGAACGACCTCTATGAGGTCATCCGAGACCGTCAGCTCAATCCGGTGGAAGGCTCGTACACGAATTACCTGTTCCAGCACGGGCCGGACAAGATCCTGAAAAAGGTCGGAGAGGAAGCGGCAGAGACCATCATAGCGTCGAAGAACATGAACCGCAAGGAAATCGCCTACGAGATGGGCGACCTCTGGTATCATTGCCTCGTGCTACTGGCGTTCCACAACCTTTCGCCGGAGATCGTGTTCCGTGAACTGAGGAACCGGCGCAACGGCGGCAGTTATCATAAATTTGAAGGGAAGACGGGCAACCGTCCGGAGATGTGACGATATGGAAGAAGAAATCAAGAAATTTTTGCAAGCGACGGGAATCAAGGAAGGCCATCCTACAGAAGCGGAGCGTCAGCTTCCGCCGCCGCCGCCGGAGCGGTCCGTACCGGAGGGCGCGCGCGTATTGCGCCTGCCGGAGCCGGGACTCTTGCCGGACAAAGAAGTCAATTTCCTTGAAATGGTCGAGATGCGCGCGTCGATTCGCGAGTATAGCGACAAACCGTTGACGCTGCAAGAGCTTTCGTTCCTGCTTTGGTCTACGCAGGGCGTCAAGATGGCGCTGGAAAACGGCGGCACGATGCGAACGGTGCCGTCGGCGGGCGCGCGTCACGCGTTCGAAACGTATCTTTTGATTCATCGCGTGGAAGGATTGCCTCCGGGCCTTTACCGATTTCTTGCGCTCGGGCACGCGCTGCTTCCCATCGGACAGGGAGACGAGGCGGATGCGGCGTTGCTTCCTTGCTTCAAATCGCGGAACATGGTGGAGCGCAGCGCGGCCATGTTTCTCTGGTGCGCCGATTATCAGCGCATGGCGCATCGATTCGGCCTGCGGGCAGCGCGTTATCTTTTCCTCGATGCAGGACACGTCTGTCAAAATCTTTATCTCGCCGCTTTCACACATCAAATCGGTGTCTGCGCGGTGGGAGCGTTTGACGATGAACCGCTGAACGCAGCGCTCGGCCTCGACGGCGAAAACGACTTCGCGGTTTACGGCGCGACGGTCGGGAAGATGAAGTGACACTGTAAGAGCAATTTTGTGGAAAAAATGCTTGCCATTGCTCACGTTTTGTGATAATCTGAGCAACATACAGGATAAATGCGTGGAAGAGGAGCAGTAGCGTTCGCGGAACGTAAAGAGAGCCGTCGGTTGGTGCGAGACGGTCGGAAAGCGGATGTGAACTCGCCTCGGAGCAGCTTCGTCGAATACGCGAAAAGCGTTGGAGACGAGGACGGGAGCCGGCCGTTACAGAGGCGACGAGTGCGCGCCTTCGGCGCGAACGAGAGTGGTAACACGCAGGCAGAGCCTTCGTCTCTTGATGAGACGAAGGCTTTTTATATCTTTCAGGAGGGGATTTCAATGCAAAACTACACGAAGTACAGGAAAGGCTATTATCTTCCGCCGGTGCTCGACCTGGGCTGGGCGAAGAAAGAATATCCCGACCATGCGCCGGTATGGTGCAGCGTCGACCTGCGTGACGGCAACCAGTCGTTGATCATTCCGATGAGCCTTGACGAAAAGATCGAGTTTTACAAGATGCTCGTCAAGATTGGTTTCAAGGAAATCGAGGTCGGATTCCCGGCGGCTTCCGATACCGAGTATGAATTTTTGCGCCGCCTCGTGGACGACAATTTGATTCCCGACGACGTGACGGTGCAGGTGCTGACGCAGGCGCGTCCTCACATCATTCGAAAGACGTTCGAAGCGCTTCGGGGTGTCAAGAACGCCATCGTCCATGTTTACAATTCCACTTCCGTCGCTCAGCGGGAGCAGGTCTTCCGCATGACGAAGGAAGAAATCAAGGAGATTGCCGTTGAAGGTGCGAAGCTTTTGAAAGAATTGACCGAGGAAGCGGGGGAGAACTACCGATTCGAGTATTCGCCGGAGAGTTTCACGGGCACGGAGCCGGAGTACGCGCTGGAGGTCTGCAACGCGGTGCTCGACGTCTGGCAGCCGAAGGCGGACAGGAAGCCGATCATCAATATCCCGGTGACGGTGGAAATGTCGATGCCGCATATCTATGCGATGCAGGTCGCCTATATCTCGCAGAACCTCAAATATCGCGAGAACGTCGTGCTTTCATTGCACCCGCACAACGACCGCGGCTGCGGCGTGGCGGATTCGGAAATGGGGCTTCTCGCCGGCGCG
>JAFZRW010000111.1 GCA_017619685.1 Schwartzia sp. (in: firmicutes) | reverse complement strand
TATGCGCCGCCGCAAAACCTATTATGGCAAAAAAATCCCGACGAAAAGCCGTTTCGCTTCCCGTCGGGATTTTTACGTCTTATGCTGTCAGTATTCCGCCACTGTCTCGATGAAGCCGTACTTGTCCTCTACCTCGCCGATGTGCAGCCCTTCGATATAGTCGTACATCTTCTGCGCAAAAGGACCGATCTTGCCGCCGCCGATGACCATGTCGTGGCCCTTGTAGCCAAGCACGCCCACCGGAGAGATGACCGCCGCCGTGCCGGAACCGAAGACTTCCTCCAGCGCGCCGCTCTTGTAGCCGTCGATGATCTCGTCCACGGAAATCCTGCGCTCCTCCGTCGGCACACCCCACTCCTTCGCCACCGCGAGCACCGTGCGCCGCGTGACGCCGTTCAGGATGCTGCCGTCCAATTCCGGCGTGACCACCTTGCCGCCGATCTTGAAGAGGATGTTCATGGAGCCGACTTCCTCGATATATTTGCGCTCCACGCCGTCGAGCCACAGCGTCTGGTCGTAGCCCTTCTGATGGGCGACGAGACCCGCGTGCAGGCTCGCCGCATAGTTCGCAGGCGTTTTCGCCTCGCCGAGGCCGCCGCGCACCGCACGGACGTAAGTGTCCTCCACCATGATCTTGACCGGCGCAAAACCGTGGGCGTAATACGCCGCCACCGGGGAAAGGATGATCAGAAGCTTATACGAGCCGCTGACGCTGACGCCGAGATACGGATCGTCGGCAAAAATGAACGGACGGATATAAAGGCTCTGGCCGCGCTCCGTCGGAATCCAGTCCTTTTCCAGCGCGACGAGCTGCTTCAGCCCTTCGTGCACCGTCTCGATCGGGAACTCCGGGATATCGAGCAGACGGCAGGAATTTTCCATGCGCTCGAGATGCGTCTTCGGACGGAAAATGACCGCGCGCTTGCCCTGACGGTACGCCTTGAGGCCTTCAAAAACCGCCTGTCCATAGTGCAGCGTCGTATTCGCCGGGCTGACCGGAATATCGCCGTACGGAATGATGCGTGCATCATGCCAGCCGTCTTTTTCCGTATAGTCCATCTCAAACATGTAATCCGTGAAATGCGTGCCGAAGCCAATCTTCGATACGTCCGGCTTCGCCTTCAACGAATCCGCTTTCACAAACTTGATCTCCGCCATGAAAACCCATCTCCTTGCAACCTTATAAAATAGTAACGTATATATTTTATGCCTGTCTTCTCACGCAGTCAAGACATTATTCCCCGTTTTTCAGCTTCAGGCGCGCGACGGGGAGTTTTTCGAGAATGTCGCCCGCGACGAGGCCTTCCGCTTTTTCGTCCGCCGCCAGATCTCCGGCAAAGCCGTGCAGATAGACGCCAAGAAGCGCCGCCGCCTGCGGTCCTGCTTCCTTCGCCAGTCCAGCGATAGCGCCCGCCAGCACGTCGCCCGCGCCCGCCGTGGCCATGCTTGGATTCCCTTTCGAAGTGAAAAAGACGCGTCCGTCGGGGAACGCAACGATGGTACATTCGCTCTTCATCACAAGAATCGCGTTCCAATCCGCCGCCGCTTTGCGCGCGTGCGCAACGAGATTTTCCCGAAGCTGATCGATCTTGATATCCAAAAGCTCCGCCATTTCGCCGAGGTGCGGCGTCATGATGAGCGGATTGCCGAGCTTCGACAGTTCTTCCGTGTGATTGCAGAACGCATAGAGCGCATCCGCGTCAAGAATCAGCGGCGTCTGCACGCGAGAAACGAATCGCCGCACCAGCGCGCCCGTCTCCGGCGCGCGCCCGAGCCCCGGGCCGATCAACACCGTATCATACTTTGGCAGGAGCGCGAAGAGCGCCTCCGTCGCCGCCTCGCCCAAGATGCCGCGACGCACTTCCGGCAGTGGGCTCGTCATGACCTCCGTCGTCTTTTCCGCGAGCACGTCCGCGACGCCCTCCGCCGCCGCCAATGTCACGATTCCCGCGCCGGCCTTCAGCGCCGCCGTCGACGCCATGACCGCCGCGCCTGTCATGCCGCGCGATCCGGCCACGACGAGCACACGCCCGCAGGAGCCTTTATGCGCGTCCGATGTGCGCGCGGGGAGCAAGCTCCGTGCCGCCCAATCGTCCAGATATTCCTGAAGGATGGATTTATCGTCCACAAGCGCCTGCGGCAAACTGATGGAATCGACGACAATCCGCCCCGCGCACGCCGCGCCGGGGCAGAAGAAGAGCCCCGCTTTCGGCAAGCCGAAAGTCGCCGTCGTCTCCGCCATGATCGCCGCGCCGTGCATCGTCCCCGTATCCGCGTCGATACCGCTTGGCACGTCGATCGCGACGACATGATGCGCTTCCTCGTTCACAAGTTGGATCAGCCGCTCTTCCGGCCCCCGAAGCGGTCCCTTGACGCCCGTGCCAAGAATGCCATCCAGCACGCCGTCCGCAAGGCGCAAATAAATCCTGAGCTTTTCCCAGTCGCGCTCCGCTGTGATCGGGCGAACGGGAATGCCGAGTTTCTGGCAAATCTCCAGATTTTTCTTCGTCGCCGGTTTCATGTGCTCGGCGTTGCCCACGGAATAGATCGCGATGCGCGCGCCGCGGCTCCAAAGATGGCGCGCCGCCGCATAGGCGTCTCCGCCGTTGTTGCCGCTTCCTGCGAGCACGCAGACCGTCCGGTCGGCAATCTCTCCCAAAAGTCCGGTCAGCGCGTCTGCCGCCGCGCGCCCGGCGTTTTCCATCAAGAGCAGTTCGTCGATCCCGTAGACCTCCGCCGCCATCTTATCGATACGGCGCATTTCCTCCGCCAAGGCGATTCTCATATCGTCCCCTCCGTTTACGAAAACAGGCTGCCGCTCAATACGACAGCCTGTGATTTTTATTGCTTTGCGACGAGCGTTCCCTCCGCCATCTTGAAGGAACGCGCAATCA
Organism: Schwartzia sp. (in: firmicutes); assembly: GCA_017619685.1. Classification (GTDB taxonomy): domain Bacteria; phylum Bacillota; class Negativicutes; order Selenomonadales; family Selenomonadaceae; genus RUG12372. Next base: position 22,565 of record JAFZRW010000111.1, on the reverse strand, counting down.
TAATCTCGACGCGCCGGTTCCGACGGCGTCCTTCCTCCGTGTCGTTCGACGCGACCGGACGATATTCGCTGTAGCCTATCGCGCTGAACCGCGCCGGATTCAGTTTCGCGTTCGAGGCGAACATCGCTTTCATGAACGTCATCGCGCGCGCCGACGAGAGCTCCCAGTTCGACGGATACTGATCGGTGGCAATCGGCACGTTGTCCGTGTGCCCCGAGATGATCACGCGCTCGGGAATCGCCGCGAGAAGCCCCGCCACCACCGGAACGATGAGCTGCGACTCGTTCACGAGTTCCGCCGAGCCGGACGGGAACAGGGCCGTCTCCTTGATACGGATCATCAGCCCTTCTTCAGTCAGCGTCGTTTTGAGTTCGTCCTTCAGATGGTTCCGCATGATATACTGATCCATCGTATCTTTGATCTGTTCCAGCGTCTCGTTTTCCGCGAGATATGCGCGATTTCCTCCGTCGCCGCCTTCGCCGTCGCCGTCGCCGCTGCCGGTACCTGCCTGCGGATACGTCATGAGGCCGAGCCCCGGCAGAAGTCCTCCGCCGCCCATACCGATACCGAACGCTTTGCCGAAAGCCGCGCCCATTGCCTGCGCCTTGCCGCCGTCAACCTTCGACATACAGAACAGACAAAGGAACAGCGCCAAAAGCAGCGTCATCAAGTCGGAATACGGAAGCAGCCAGGCCTCGCCCGCTTCTTCTTCGTGCGGCGGGCCGTGTTTCTTTTTCTTCGCCATGAATTATCCCTCCGTCTTTAGGCCTTCACGCTCGGACTGCGGAATGAAGACCATCAGCTTCGCTTCAATAGCCGTCGGCGAATCGCCCGCCTGAAGCGAAAGAATACCTTCAATGATCATGCGCTTCTGGCTTATCTCCATCTCCGAGAACACCTTCAGCTTGTTCTCGAACGGAAGCCAAAGCACGTAGCCCGTGTAAATACCAAGGATCGTGGCGACGAATGCCGCAGCGATCGCGTGACCGAGTTTATCGATATCGTTCATGTTACCGAGAGCCGCGATCAGGCCAACCACGGCGCCCAGAACGCCCAGCGTCGGCGCGTACGTACCGGCCTGCTTGAAGACCGAGCGGCCTTCCGCATGGCGCGCCTGCATGACCGTCAGCTCCGCGTCCATGACGTCCGAAACGAATTCCGGATCCATACCGTCAATGACCATGCCGAGACCGGCGCGGAAGAACGGGTCCTCAATCTCCTGTACCTTGCTTTCCAAAGCCAGGATACCTTCGCGACGCGCAATCTGCGAAAGCTCGACGAACATCCGTAAAAGTTCGCCGCGGTCTTTGAGCTGCGGACGGTTGATAACCTTCTTGAAAAGGTTCGGAATGTTTTTCATGTTCTCCATCGGGAAGCCCGTGAAGAGGCAGGAAATCGTGCCGCAAATGATGATCAGGAACGCCGCCGGATTGTTCAAAGCGGAAAGCGGTGCGCCCTTGATGACCATACCGACAAAAATAGAAATCAAGCCCATAATAAGGCCGACAACTGTTGATGTTTCCAAAACAATTCCTCTCCTTTTCGCCCGTCAGGCGTGGAATTTCAACGGGCGCGGCTCCTTGCGCCCTGTTTCTTTCGAAGATTATTTCTTCACAGCATATAGTGTAGCACAATGATATTGATTTTGCTAGGGTTAAATGATTTATTTTCCAAATGAAGCAAAAATTCCTGCGACGGAAAAATTTAGGAGATTTATAGCCATATCCAAAGTTATATGATATAATTATTGATATATATATAAATGTTTCCTATGAGAAGCATAAAGAACATGAAAGTGTGTGAGTAAAAATGAAGAAAATCCCAATGGAGCTTCGGCAGCTCGAGTATTTCCGCATGGCCGCGAAGCTGAAAAACCTGACGCGCGCCGCGGGGGAGCTGGCGGTCTCCCAGCCGAACATCACCGTCGCCATTCAAAAATTAGAGACGAGTCTCGGCGTCCGGCTCTTTGACCGCAGCCAAAAACAATTTCTTTTGACGCCCGAAGGCGAGATCTTCCTGCACCGCATCGAGCCGGCTCTCGAAATCCTGCACGACGCACTGCGGGAAGTCGACGACTGCAAGAATCTCGACCGGGGCAATATCCGCATCGGCATTCCGCCGATGATCGGCGCATATCTCTTCCCGCGCATCTGCTCGGACTTTCAGAAGCTCTACCCGCGCCTCACCATCAGCCTCAACGAAGAGGGCTCCATGGCGATCCGCGAGAATCTGGAAGCCGGGGAGCTCGACTTCGGCATCATCATCCTGTCGGACATTCCCGCCGCGCTGAACACGTTCCCCATGTGCTCCTCCGAGCTCGTGACCTGCGTTCCGTCGGACTCTCCGCTCGCCGAGCGCACATCCCTGCGGCTCTCGGACTTCGACGGGCAGAATCTCCTCGTCATGAAACAGGGCTCCTTTATCCGGCGTATGCTTTCCGACCGCTTCGCCGCCGAAAACATCGAGCCGGACATCGTATTGGAATCGAACCAGATCGAGCTGCTCAAGCATCTTGTGGAGAGCGGCATCGGGCTTTCGTGCCTCCTCGACTGCGTGACGAAAGACGAGCGGAATTACCGCGTGCTTCCCTTTGAAAATCCGAAGCATTTCGACGTTGGCCTCGCCTGGAAACGCGACCGTTACATTTCCAAAGCCGCCGCCGCGTTCATGGACTTCTGCAAGGACGCGCTCATCGAATAGAAAGAAATATTTCCAATTCCGTCATCGCGAAAATTTTTATCAATCCGTGAAAACCTTGTCGTATATACGATTTCTGCTTGTCTGTCTTCACTATAAAAAAATTTGGAGTCAAAATTTTTGACTCCAAATTTTTTTGCGTCAGTTTTTCTATCGTTCAATTCCCTTTGATTGTCGCTTCCAGCTCCGGGTACGTCTCTTTCAGATGATCCCAAATCACGTCGATGATGACGGCGACGCTCTCCGGATCGAAATGCTCGGAGTTGTCCGGCAGGCACGCGTCGATGACGATGTCGCCCTGCTCGGTGTCGTAGTATTTGAACACCTTGTAGCGGCGGTTCATCTCCGTCAAATAATCCCGCACCTTCGCGCGGTTTTCGTCGTTCACCGCGTCGGTCATAGCCCAGACGCGAACGATCGTATAGATCGTGTCGTCAAGGAAAACGACCATCGGCAGGAACCAGTCCTTCTTCACTTCCAGACTGGAACGGAACAGCACCAGATTGTCTTCGTCGCCCTCCGCCTCGCGCGTCTCGAAAACATTGTCGTCCGGCAGCTGCGCCAGCATCTGTGAAAATTTTTCCGCCTTCTGATTCATAAAGATTTCCCCCTTAAAAAATTATTCTACAGTATAAACTCTGATTGCATTCGTGTTTCCGGCCGCAACTTTTATGCCCGAAGTCACCACCGCGCAGTCGCCCGCCGCGATAAATCCCTGCTCCTTCGCGGACGCCGCTGCCAGCGCGAGCATCTCTTCCGCGTCTTTCCACGCGCGAGGCGACGTCGTCGCTTCGACTCCCCAGCGCAGATTCAGATGACGCGCGACTTCCTCCGACGGCGTGAACGCGAAAATCTCCGCTTTGGGACGGTACTTCGACACCATGCGCGTCGTATAGCCGCTCGCCGTCGGCGTGATGATGAGCTTCGCGCCGATCTCGTATGCAAGCTGCACCGTCGCGTGAGCGATGGCCTCGGTCGTCTTGTGCCGCTCCACCCCCGCGCCTTCGATAATCTCGCGGTACGAGAGCGCCCGTTCCGTGCGCTCGGCAATGCGCGCCATCGTCTCCAGCGCTTCTTTCGGATAGTCGCCGCTCGCCGTCTCGCCGCTGAGCATGATCGCGTCCGTGCCGTCCAGGATCGCGTTCGCCACGTCGCTGGCCTCGGCGCGCGTCGGACGCGGATTCGCCGTCATGGATTCGAGCATCTGCGTCGCGACGATGACGGGCTTTCCGGCGCGGTTGCATTTCGCGATGATCTCCTTCTGGATCAGCGGCACGTCCTCCGCCGGGATCTCGACGCCGAGATCGCCGCGCGCGACCATCACGCCGTCCGTCTCCTCAAGGATCGAGTCAAAGTTTTTTACGCCCTCGAGATTCTCGATTTTCGACAAGATCTCCATATGTCCGCCGTGCTTCGCTATGAGCGCGCGAATCGCGCGCACGTCCTCCGCACGCTGGATGAACGACGCCGCAACGAAGTCCATGCCCTGCTCGACGCCGAAAATAATGTCCTTCTCGTCCTGCTCCGAGATCGGCGGCAGCCCCAATGCGACGCCCGGCGCGGCCACGCGCTTTCTCGTAGACATCGGGCCGTCGTTCAGCACCGTCGTCACGATGTCCTTGCCCTCGATTGCTTCCACTTTCAGCTCGACGAGACCGTCCGACAACAGCAGCGTGTCGCCGGGCTTCACCTCCGTATAGAGCCCTTTGTGATTGACCGAGACATGCGTCGCATCACCGGGCGCATCGTCCGTCGTCAGCACGAACCGGCTGCCTTTTTTCAGCTCGACCTTGCCCTCCGCAAACTCGCCGAGCCGCATTTCCGGACCTTTCGTATCCAGGAGCAGTGAGACGACCGCCCCGGCCTTCGACGCCGCTTTCCGCACAGCCTCTATCCTGCCGAGCTGCTCCTCATGGGTGCCGTGCGAGAAATTGAACCGCGCGCAGTTCATTCCGCCTGCGATCAGTGCGTCCAACACGCCCGCACGGTCCGTCGCCGGTCCCATCGTGCAGATAATTTTCGTCTTTTTCCGCATTCCGTTTTTTCCTCCCTCCGAATAATTTCCAGAAATCTTTTTAGGAAACAACGATTAAGTCAATTCGTGCATCTGTCGAGGGATTTTTTCGACTGTCTAGGAAAAGCCCTCGAAGGCGTAGCATCGCTACGTCGAGAGGGATTTGACAACGACAGGCGGAAAATAGACCCGGCAGAGGCGCGGAGGGACTTATTCGGTTTTTCCTTATTGTACAACAACTTTTCCGCTCTGAAAAGCGGCGGCGCGAAAAACGGGAAAAACGCCGCGATTTTTTACCGCGGCCGCTTGCCTTTCCATTTCGATTCACTTATAATATTAAGAAAGAAAGTGTGCGTTATGGAATGGGTATTTTGAAGGGAGTCTTACTTATGGCAACCATAAGCGCAACTGCAAGAAACACGGGCATGATGTACCAGTTTGCCGCAAAATCGGCTTACGGGAACACGTCGAACAGCGCAATGCAGGGACTTTTCGGCGGGCTCTCCTCGTCGAAGTCGACCTCCGCATGGTCGAGCATCACGAGCGCGGCAAGCAGCGGCATGTCTTATGCGAGCGCCGTCGCGTCGAACCGCACCTCGCTCTCTAGCCTGCTGTCCGAATACGACTCGACGAAGAAGAAATTCACGACGGAGTACAACTCCACGATGGGCGACCTCTCGAAGGCCACCACGGCGCTGAAAAACACGGACTTCAACGTCCCTCCTGAGGGCGCCTCGGAAGAAGACGTCGAGAAGAATACGAAAGCCGTCGTCGGCGCGGTGCAGGACTTCGCGAAGAAATACAACGAGACGGTTTCCTTCCTGAAGGACAACAAGGACGTCTCGAACCGCATCTCCGCTCTCGGCAATTCCTTCAACGACGCCGGATATTTCGCGAAATCGCTCTCGACCGTCGGCATTTCGGTCAAGTCCAGCGGCGAGCTGTCCGTCGATACGGAGAAGCTGACGAAAGCGCTGAAGGACAATCCGAAATCCGTCGAATTCGTGCTTGGCAAGGACGGTTTCGCCGGCCGCACGGCGAACAAAGTCGAGAACGCCCAGCGCCAGAGCGACAAGATGTTCCCGTCCGTCTCATCGATGATGGGCACGTCCGTCTCCGATGCGCAGCGCATGTACTCGGCGAACACGATCAACCGCTCATCCGCTTACGAAAACGTGGGCACGCTCCTCAGCATGTATTTCTAAATTGTGTATTGAAAAAGCCGTCGCGATTGCGACGGCTTTTCTTGTACGATCAAAACTTTGTACCAATACAGCAAGCATATCGAGGGATTTTTTCGTCAGGCAAGGAAGCGAAAGCGAAGTCGTAGCCAGAGCACTACGTCGAGCTTTCGCTGACACAGCATGACGGAAAAAGAACCGATATGCGGTTAAGCGCGCTCGATGTATGCGCCGGTGCGCGTATCGACGCGAAGCTTGTCGCCCTCGTTGACGAAGAGCGGCACGCGGACCTCGTAGCCCGTCTCGACCTTCGCCATCTTCGTCGCGCCCGTGGCCGTATTGCCCTTGACGCTCGGCTCGCACTCGACGACTTCGAGCACGACGGCGTTCGGCAGCGAGATGCCGATGACCTTGCCCTTGAAGGACTGCACGACGACTTCCATTTCCTCTTTCAGATAGTTCAGCGCGTCGCCGAGCTGCTCTTTCGTGAGCTCGGTTTGCTCGAAGCTTTCCGTATCCATGAACGTGTACTGACCGTCCGACTCATAGAGATACTGCATTTTGCGGCTCTCCAGATGCGCGGGCGGCATTTTCTCATTCGGGTTGAACGTGCGCTCGATGACCGCGCCGGTCTCCACGTTCTTGATCTTCGTGCGGACGAAAGCCGCGCCCTTGCCCGGCTTTACATGCTGGAATTCGACGACCTGCCACGCGCCGCCGTCAATCTCGATCGTAAGTCCCGTCCTGAAATCTGTGCTTGAAATCATTTGTTTCTCTCCCTTTTCCTTTTGTAATCATAATAATTATATTTCCATCAGCGCTTTGCCGCTTTTCGTCAGCGGCACGCCGTCGGTTTCCGTCACGAGCACGGTGTCCTCGATGCGGATCCCGCATTTTTCCGGCAGGTAGACCCCCGGCTCCACCGTGACAATCATATTTGGCAGCAAACTTTCGCAGTCGCTCTTCTTGGAAAGCCGCGGCTCCTCGTGAATCTCGAGGCCGAGGCTGTGCCCAAGGCCGTGCCCGAAATATTCGCCGTAGCCCGCATCCGTGAGCTGCTGCCGCACCGCCGCGTCGATTGCCCTGCCCGACGCGCCCGGCTTCACCAGCGAGACGCCGAGCTCCTGCGCGCCAAGCACCGTCTGATACAGCGCGCGCTGCTCGCCGCTCGCGCGCCCCACGCATACGGTGCGCGTCATGTCCGAATGATACCCTTCGTACACCGCGCCGTAGTCCATTGTAACAAATTCTCCCGAAACAATCAACTTTTCCGTCGCGATTCCGTGGGGCAGGCTTCCGCGCGCTCCGGACGCGACGATCGTGGTAAACGCGGGCCGCTCCGAACCGAGCGCGCGCATCGTTCCCTCGAGCCGCGCCGCGACTTCCCGCTCCGAAATTCCGGGACGGATAAATTTTACGATGTCGAGAAACGCCTTGTCGCCGATCTCGGCGGCTTTTTTCATCGCGGCAATCTCCTCCGCCTCTTTGACCTGACGCAAGTCGTCCAGATGGACGGAACTCTCAAGCGCCGCGTCGCTTCCCAAAAGCGCGCCGAATTTCATGAAGGAATCGTATATCATCGCGTTTCCTTCGAACGCAAGCTTTTTCCAGCCGCGCGCCTTGATACACGCCGCCGCCCGGGCGAAAAGCCCGTCCTTTTGCTCGACGACTTCAAAAAGCGGCGCTTGCTGGGCCGCCTGCTCCGTATAGCGCGAGTCCGTGATCAGGAGCGCGTCGTCCTTTGAAACCAGGAGCAACGTATCGTCGCCGCGAAAACCGCTGAAATAATGCAGATTGACTTCCTTATTGACGACGACGGCATCCGTGCCCTTCTCCCGCAAAAAATCCCGCAGCCGCGAAAGCCGATCCGCGATCATGCCTTCGCCCCCGAAAGCCGCCGGATCACGACCTCCAGCGCCGCCATATAGCTGTCCGCACCGAATCCGGCGATCTGTCCCATCACGACGGGAGAGATTACCGACTGATGACGGAACTCCTCGCGCTGATGGATATTGGAAAGATGCACCTCGATGACCGGCGTCGCAATCGCCGCGATCGCATCGCGGATCGCGATGCTGTAATGCGTGAAAGCCGCCGCGTTCAGAATCACGAATGCATACCCTTTCTTCGGTGCGCCCTGCAGCGCATCGACAAGCGCGCCCTCATGGTTCGACTGCAGGAAGTCCGCCTTGATTCCCGCTTCCTTCGCCCGCGCCGCAATCATCTTGTTGACGTCGTCCAGCGTCGTCCGTCCGTAAATCTCCGGCTCCCGCGTCCCCAAAAGGTTCAGGTTCGGTCCGTGCAAAACCAAGATCTTGTTCATATCGCATCCCCTTCATCGCATACAGTTGAGGACCCACCGGACAAGTCCCTCACCATTTACAAAATCTGCTCGCTATTATATAATAATAATGTTAGGTTCGCAACCTGTTCGGGCGCGGACGCACAATGAACGGCAGATGGGGATATGCGTTCTTACAGGAAAAGCATATTCCCGTTATTTGTATCAAAAGAAGGTACTGAACAACGGTGGGGAAAATTCGTCTATTTAAGACTGCGCTTGAAAAGGGCATGTCGCTGAAACAACTCAATTATTTCATGCTGCTTGCCGCCATGATCATTTCGGCGTTCCTGCTTTACGAGATGCGCGAGACGGAACTGACATTCGAGTCGACCCAGGCCGCCACGCAGCAGATCATCCACAGCGAAAGCGAATCCGCCAATCTGCAGGTCGCTTCCGATTATCTCACCGACCAGATCCGGCTATTCGTCGTCAACGGCAAAAAAGAATTCCTTGACAATTATTTTGAAGAGGCGAATGTCACAAAGCGCCGGGACAAGGCGCTGGAGGCGCTGAAAACCGCGCGGGGAGAATCGGCGGCGTTTGTGGAATTGCAAAACGCGATGAACGCCTCCGTCAAACTGATGCTGCTGGAATACCATGCCGCCCGCCTCGCTGCGGAAGCATACGGCTACGACCTCAGCATATTCCCGAACGAAGTGCGGTACTATCCGCTGCCCGAGGACGAAGCCGCCCTCTCCCCCCAGGAGAAGAAAGCGCTCGCGACGAATCTGGTCTTCGGCGACGCGTACAAGCGCGTCAAGGATTATATCTACGCGCAAATGATAAGCTGCCTGCAGAATCTGAAACAGGATATCCTGAACGAGCAGGAGACCGTCTCCAGGGCCCTTAAGAACCAAGTGTTCTTCGAGCATGTCCTGACGGCGCTCCTGATTGCGCTCCTGCTCGGGATCGTGTATCTGACCTCGCGTCTGGTGATTTTCCCGCTGCAAAAATGCATACAGCAAATACATCAGGAGGAAGCGATCCCTGTAAAAGGAACCTCGGAAATACGCTTCCTCGCAAAAACGTACAACAAGATGCGGGAGGCGAACCTTCTCCAGCGCAAACAACTCAGTTACGAAGCGACGCATGACAAGCTGACGGACCTTTACAACCGGCGGGGCTTCGAAGCTTTGCTTGACGTTCTCGACCTCAGCTACGCCGCCGTTTTGCTCGTGGACCTCGACAACTTCAAAGCGGTCAACGACACCTACGGTCACAACGCGGGAGATAAAGTACTGACCAAACTTTCCCACGCGCTGCTCGAACAATTCGGGGACGACGGCTTCGTCTGCCGCTTCGGCGGAGATGAATTCGTAGTCGTCATGGAGAACACGCCCCCTGCCATGCAGGAGTATCTGTCGGAAAAGATCCTCGCGATCAACGAGACGCTCAAGGATTCCGAAAAAGACGGTGTCGCCCCTATCTCGATCAGCGTAGGCGTCTCGTTCTGCAACGGGAGCGCGGACGTCGAGAAACTCCTGAAACATGCTGACGCCTCCCTGTATGAAGCGAAAGAAACCGGCAAAGGCAACGTATGCTTCAACTCTTGATCTATTGAATAAAGGGGCTGTCGCAGGAAGAATGATTTTTCCTGCGGCAGCCCCGATGTCGTACTTGGAGAATTTTCAGTTAAGTCTTGAAACCTTTGTCTTGTCTGCAACTTTTCCGTGCCTGTTTTTGTCATGAAAATTTTGAAGTAAGAAATTCTTACCTTGAAATTTTGCTTGTGCGACAGCCCCTTTTTCCACCTCCCCCGCCGTGTTAAAACACCTTTCCCACTAAAAACCAAAACCGTCCCTTACTCTTCGCATCGTCCGACATCACTTCCGGCGCTCCGATGCGCCGCGCGTAATCGAGCCGCGCGAACCAGTCGTCCTCTTTGCTGTACGTCGCGCCGATGCCCCAGCCCCTCAGGCTCTCGCTGCCGTTCCGGCCGTCCTTCGTCACCTTCACGCAGCCCGCGTCGAAATACGTCGAAAGGATCAGCCCCGGGACCGGCGTATGATAGCGCAGCTCCAGCGTCGCAAGCGCGCCCTCGTCGCCGGACGCCTCGCCCTGCGGATACGCGCGGACGCCCCTCGCGCCGCCGAGATAGATTTCCTCCGAGCCGTCGAGATTGCGGCTCGCTTTCTGTCCCTGCGCCTTGAGCATGATATCCGTGCTGTGGCCGAGCCCCTGCACCGCCATGACGTCGAGCGTGCCCTTCCAGAAGCCGCCGAGCGTGCGCGCGTCCTCGCCGATCATCTGCGCGAGGTCCGAGTCCGCCGTCACGGTTCCCTGCCGCAGTTCCACGCGGTACGAAAGATACGACCCCTCGCCGCGTCCCATACCGGAAAGGCCCGCGTGCCATGCTGCGCTGTGCTTCTCCCACGAGAATCCGAGCATCTCGTCGGTGATATTCCGATAGTCGAAACCGTACGTCACAGCCAAAGCGCTCTTCGTCGCCTTCCAGAGCGGCGTCTCGCCCCAAAAGCTATAAGTATGCGCCACGCCCGACGCGCCGAGCTGGCTGAAAAGACTGCCCAGCTCGTAGTCCGACCGCGAATAGCCGACGCCGAGCTTCGTCGCGCTGTGGCCGACGGGCGTCTCGTAGCCGATGTTATACGCGTGCTGCTTGCCGTTGGAGAGCATGCCGCCGACGGTCAGCTTGCCGCCCACGCCGCCCACGTTTTCCAGAGAAGCGGAAAGGCCGTAGCGATAGCGCCCCGTCGATTCGCTGCCGTAGTTCTCGGCATAGAGGAGCGCCGAGGCCGGCTTGTCGTTCGTGATCTTCACGAAGAGATCCGTCTCGCCCGTTTCCCTGCCCGCCGAGAGCAGCGCCGCCGCGTGAACGCCGCTGAGATCGTCGAGCAGCAGCAGCGCCGATTCGAGGTCTTTCGTGCGAATGATTCCCTTCTCCTTCAGCCGCGCGAGAATACCTTTCGCCACGTCGTCGTCGAGGCGGCTCTCGTTCTCCACCGTGATCTTGCCGAGCCTTCCGGGCATCATGCGGAGCAAAAGCCGCCCCTCCGTCGCCGTCTGCTCCGGGATATACGCCGCCGCCGTCGGGTAGCCGTGGGCGCGGGCGTAGTTCGTGATCCCGGCGAGCAAATCGGAAAGCGCCGTGCCGGTGATCTCGCGCCCGACGAACCGCGCGGAAAGTTCCGCCAGCTTCTCGTCGGAAAGCTTCATGCCGTCATGCTCGACACGGATCTCCGTCAAAGTGAACCGCACCTCGGACGGCGCGCCGCCCGGCGTCGGCGTCTCGTTCTCGATCTCCGCGCCCTTCGCGGGACGCCCGTCCGTCGATTGCCCCACAGGCGCGGGCACAGCCGGCGCGGCAAAAGCCGTGAAGGGGAACAATGCGGCGGCGGCAAAAACAACCCCGCCGATATAGGAAAACCTATGAAACATATTCGACAAATCCTCCATTACATTCATACGCACAAATCCTGCCCGCAGATATTTCCTGCCGGGCAGGATTTTTTTTGCTGTCGTAAACCCCTCCACCGCTTCGCGGTCCCCCTCCCCTTTCAGGGGAGGCTGATAAGTCGCATTTCCCTGCCTCCCCTGAAAGGGGAGGTGGCGCGCCAGCGCCGGAGGGGTTTCACTCTTCCTCGTCGTCCTGCGCTGCGCCCTGCGCGCTGGTCGGCTCTGCTTCCGGTGCGGACGCTGCGGCCGGAGTCGCTTCCACGCCTTGCGCGCCTTCCACGCCCTGTACGCCTTGCGCGCCCGTCGCTGCCTGCTCCGTCGGCGTCGGCGTCGTCGGCGTCGTGCCGGACAGGGACGCCGCAAGGGACCCCGCGTCCATCGAGGCCGGCGCATTGATGCCCTCGTTCACGATAGTGATATGGCCGTCCGCCGTGTACGACAGCGTAGCCGCCGCTTTTTCCTCCGGCTGCTTCTGCGCTTTCTCGTCCTTTTCGTCCTTCTGCTCCGTGCCGTTCTGCTCCACAGCGGGCTGCGCTGCGCCCTGCTGTTGCTGCTCCGTTGCAGGCTGCGTCGTCGGCGCGCCCTGCTGCTCCGTCGCGTTCTGTTCCGGCGTTCCGCTTGCCGGCGTGCCGCTCGTCGGCGTGCCGCTTGCCGGAGTGCTCGGCGTCGTCGGCGTCACCGTCGGCGTCGCGAGCGGGTTTCCGCCGCCGGTCGTCGGCAAGGTCACGTTCGCGCCGCTCTCGATCGAGCCGACGACGTTCGTGTATTCCACCGCCGCCCCCTGATTTTCGGTAGCGTTGGCGACGAGTTCTTCCGGCGTCACGGCCTTCATCTTGATCGTGAACGCCGTTGCGTTGGACGCCGCGTTGGCGAAGGTGTAGTTGTAGTTTTGGCCGTCGACGCTATAGTTACCGCTTTCTTTTCCGTTCAGCGTGCCCGCGACCTTGTAGCTTCCCACAGCGGCGGCCGCCGGATTCTCCAGCGCGAAGGAAAGCGCGTCACCCGCCGCCAGCCCTTCGCCCGCCACGAAGCCCGCGATGGTGCCCGTGAAGGTCGTCGGCGTCGCCTCGCCCTCGGTAATGGTCACAGGCGTCGCCACGAGGGAAAGCGCCTTGCGGGTGATCGTGCCCTCGCCGTTCGCGGTAGAACTCGTGAGATGGTAATTCCCTGCCTCCGCGCCTGTCAGCTTGATGTTCGTATATTCGACGCCCGTGTGCGTTCCGGTGTAGTTCTTGTTCATGAATGCGGCGTCTGCCGTCACGACCAGCTTGCCCTTGTCGGCGGGAAGTATGCCAACAAACGTCGCCTCGCCCAACGGGGCGTCCGTCGTGCCGTCGTAAGTCTTGGTCGTGGTGTCAAAACTCACAATGATATCTTTCTTATAGATAGTGCTGGTGGTGTTGTCCGCATAGGTCACGTTGTAATTGCCGCCGTTGTTGCCGTCGGTAATCGTAACGCCGGACACGGTGACGGTCTTGCCCGTCCCCGCGTTCTTGTCCGTAAAGGTCTTCGTGCCGTCGCTCATCTCGTCGCCGGCGAAGAGCGTCCCCGACGTAACTTTCAGATTGCCGCCCGCGGCGTCTGCCGTGCCGGTGCCGCCGTCGTAAGTCTTGGTCATGTCCTCGACGGAAATCGTGATGTTCGCCTTGTTGATGGTTCCCTTGCCCGTGGCGGTGGCTGCAATCGTATAGTTGTCCTTCTCGTCGCCGGAAAGCGCGACGCCCGTATAATTGACCGTCTTTCCCGTTCCGGCGTTCTTGTCCGCATATTCGGCGTCTGCTGCCACCGATACCTTTTCCTTGTCATCGTCGATCACGCCTGTCAGCGTGCCCGCGCCCGCCGTGGCTTTCTTCGTGCCGTCGTAGGTCTTGGAAATGTCGGCGAAGGTCACGGTCAGCGCCTTGGCGGTGATGTCCCCCGTGCCGGTGCCGCTGGCGTCAATCGTGTAATTCTTCGCCTTCGTGCCGCCGAGCGTCAGGCCCGCATAGGTGACGGTCTTGCCCGTGCCGACGTTTTTGTCGGCATAGGTCGCCGAGGTCGTGGAAACGGTCAGCGTGTCGCCCTCGACCACGCCCGACAGATTGTCCGCCGTCAGGGTGGCGTCCGTCGTGCCGTTGTAAATCTTATCGACGCCCGAAATCGTCAGCGCTTTCGGCGTGACTTTCGTATAATCCCTGACATAGTTGACGCCGCCGAGCTGCGCCTGCGCACCGGCGTTGTATGCCGAAGCCACATAATTCGTCCCCACGTCGCCCGTCTCCGTGCCGTTGTATACCGTCGTTCCGTTGCTGTGGTCGGCGCGTGTCATGAACGCGGTCAAAAGCGGCATGGTATTGTCCTCGTAAATGCGCCACGCGCCGTTGGCCGTGAAGTCGAAGCCCGCATAGGTGCCTTGTTTCATCTTGTTGTCGGCGGTCAGTTCGGTGCCGTTATTAACATTGCCTTTTACGGTGGAATAAGAGTCAGAGACACCGCCCCAAGTAGCGCAGATCCCCCCAACGCCCTTCTTTCCGGTCAGCGCGCCGCTGTTGTAGGTGTGCGTAACGGCGCCGTCGTGCAAATAGCCCACGACGCCGCCAAGATAGCTCCCATACTGATAGCTGTTGTCCGATTTCAGCGCACCGCTGTTATAGGCGTTTTCGATGCGGCCTTGATAGCTATCCATATAGCCCACGATACCGCCGACGTAGCTGTTATTCGCCGCGCCGACGCCGTTGTCGGTGAGTGCGCCCGTATTGAAGGCGTTGGTGATGACGCCGGCGGAACTGCCTTCGACGTTCTGTCCCGCGATGCCGCCGAGTGTCAGAGTATTCTTGTCGGAATCGGCCGTTAGCGCGCCCGTGTTGTAGGCCCGGTCGATGGCGCCGCCGTTCGTGCCCACGACGCCGCCGAAACAGTTCACGCCTTTTCCGAGGCTGGAAACGTCAATCGCGCTGGTGTTGCGGACGTTGCGGAGAGTACCGCCATTATACGCCGCCACCGCGCCGAGGTTGTCAATCCTCGACCCGGTAGCATTCGTTACCGTCGTCGTGCCCGCCACTTCGAGGTTCTCGACGACGCCCTTGTTGACGCCGAACAGCCCCGCGCGTATATCATACCCACGAACCGCCTTCAGGTGCAGATTGCTGACCTTGTAGTTCAGCCCGTCGAAGCGTCCCGTGAAGGGGACACCTTCCCAATCAGTGCCGACAGGCGTGAAGTCGCCCACGTCAAGAATATCCTTCGCCAGCATATAGTTGCCGGAGAGTTGCATATTCTGCAATTCCTCGGCGGTGCCGACGAGCTTATACATATATTTCTTGCTGTCTGTTTCAGTCGCGGCTGTAGCGGTCATAGTATAGTCGGGCGTTCGAGCGTCCGACGAGCCGATATGAATTTCCCCGCCAGTGGCGGTCAGTGTGACGGCGGTATTTGGCGTTGTACCGGTGATATTGCCATCAGCATCCAGCGTGTTTTTCGTCACGTGGTCCACGTTCTTGAAGGTGATGTTGTTTCCCTCCACGGAAATAACGTCCGCGTTCAGATGGCCCATATTGATGACGTCGCCCGTTTGCGCCGCGCTGCCCGTCAGCGGATTGGTGCCGCTTGCCGAGAAGTTGTTGAGCTGCGAATCGGTCAGCGTGCGCGTCGAGAGATAGAGACTGCCCACGTTGACCGTGGCGCCGTCGCCGATCAAAATGCCGTTGGGATTCACGATAAAGATATTGCCGCCGCCCGTAAGCGTGCCGAGGATGTCCGAGCGCGCGCTGCCGGTGACGTAGTTGAGGTAATTCTTCGCGTCGAAAGCGACTTTCTCGCCGCTGGCGATGGAGAAGTCCACCCACTTGATGAAGTTGTTCGTATTGGCGCTGGTGATGGACATATTCGTCGTGCCGCTGACGGTCACGCCCCCGCCCGCCGCGTCAAGCACCGGATTCGCATAGACCGCCGGCGCCATCCCCAGCGTCCAGGCGGTCACGGCCCATGCCAGCGCTTTCTTCCATTTCGCGGACAGCCGCCGGGACTGTCTCCTCTCTGTGGATAAGTCCCTCAAACAAGGGCAGGCGTCTCCCCCCCCGAAGACATAAGAGCGCATAAAAAAACCTCCTCGTGATTTTGCATCCATTGTTCTTCGCTTTCCATTCTACAACCAAAAATCCGAAAGTCAACAAAATAGGCGTGAACGACAAAAAGTTGCCGTGAACGACAAAAAAAATGTCATTCACGGCAACTTTTTGTCGTTCACGGATGAACTCCCGTTCGGTTTTGCTCTTTTTTTCGTTTTTCGGCACAAAAAAGCTCCGCAAAAAGCGGAGTCTTTTTTCCTATTTTTTATTATCTCCAGTATTACTTCCGCACCTCGAATCCCGTCTCGCCCTCGACGTTCTTGCAGAACTCGAAGGTCATGTGCTCGACTTTGCAGAGGCCGTTGCCTGCCTGGATCCTCTCTTTCAGCTCCGCGAAGCGCGCCTCGTCTCCCTGTGCCTCCATGACCACCGAGCCGTCGGGCATGTTTTTCACCCAGCCCGTGAAGCCCAGCTCCTCGGCGACGCTTTGCACGAAGACGCGAAAACCTACGCCCTGCACTCTTCCCATGAAGCGTCCCCCGTGACGAACCATTTTCATTTGCTACTCCTCCTTTGCATCTCTGCGTAAAATCGCATATCTTTCGATTGGCCGCTCCATGCGGATATGGACGTGCTGCTGCGGATGCGGCGCGGCGTCTATCGGCGCGCCGTCCTCGTCCGTCATGTCAACGATCTTTTGCCGCCAGCCCGCGCCTTTCGGCTGAAATATCTCGATCTCCTCGCCGACGCGCATGTGGTTCCGCTGCTCGACCAGCGCGAACCCCGTCGTCGCTTCGTAGTCCAGCGCGAGTCCAACGAAATCCGAAGTCTGCGTATAGGACGAGCTGCCGTAAATCTGCGCGTCCTGCGGCGGACCGCCATGAAAGAAGCCGTCCGTGTAAGCGCGGTGCGAAACCTTGTCCAATTCTTCCAGCCATGCCGGATCGACCGCGAACTTCTCCGGCGCCTCATGATAGGCGTCGATGGCCATACGGTACGCTTTTGTAACGCTGGCGACATAGTGGACGCTTTTCATGCGTCCCTCGATTTTCAGGCTGTCCAGGCCGCTTTCAATAACTTCCGCCAGATACGGCATCAGGCAGAGGTCTTTCGAGTTGAAGATGTATGTGCCGCGCACGTCTTCCTCCACGGGGAAATACTGCCCCGGCCTCGTCTCTTCCATCAGCGCGTACCGCCAGCGGCACGCCTGTGCGCAGTTGCCCCGGTTCGCGTCGCGCCCCGTGAAATAATTGCTCATCAGGCAGCGGCCGGAATAGGAAATGCACATCGCGCCATGCACGAACATTTCAAGCTCGACGCTACATCGCTGGCGAATTTCCCGTATCTCCGCAAGGGACGCTTCCCTCGCCAGCACCACGCGCTCCGCGCCGAGGCGCGCCCACGCGTCGACCGCCGCGTAATTCACCGTGTTCGCCTGCGTGCTGATATGCACGGGCAAATCGGGCACGACCTCTCGCGCAATGGAAAACACGCCGAGGTCGGAAACGAGGATCGCGTCCGCGCCTGCCGACTGCAAAAAACGAAGATACTCCGGCAGCGCTGACAGCTCGTCGTTTCGCGGATAGACGTTGACCGTCGCGTATATTTTCTTCCCGCGTTCATGGGCGAACCGCGCCGCCTCCGTCAATTCTTCCCGCGAGAAATTCCCGCCCTGCGCCCGAAGCCCGTAAGCTTCGCCGCCGAGATAGACGGCGTCCGCGCCGTAGAGGATCGCCATTTTCAGTTTTTCCATGTTTCCGGCGGGAGCCAAAAGCTCCGGCTTTTTTCGTTTCATTCGTTCCTCCGCGATACGGCCATACCGTCGCCCTCCGGGAAAACCTCGGTCTGAAAGTCCGGCGCGGAACGGACGAGACGCAAATATTCGCGAAGCTGAAGCACCATCGTCCGATACGAATGTTTCGGCCATTCCTCGCTGCCTTCGCCCTCGACCAGCCCGCGAAACAATACGTTGTCCGCCGCGACGACGGCGCGGGGCGCGAGGAGAGGCTGCACGCCGAGCCAAAAATCGGGATAGCGCGACTTCGCCGCGTCGATGAACACGAAATCGAAAGGCCCCGAAAGCGTCGGCAGCAATTTTTCCGCTTCGCCGGAAAGAAGCGTCGCCCGCTCCGCATATCCGGCGCGGCGCAAAAAAGAACGCGCCGCATCAAAAAGCGCGGCGTCGCGTTCCATCGTAACTATCTCCGCTCCCGGCGCTTCCCGAAGCGCCAGCATCGCCGAATAGCCGATGGCCGTCCCGATTTCCAGGATCCGGCGAGGAGAAGCCTCGCGCACCGTCCGCAAATACAAGGGGCGCGCCGCTTCCGTCAGAATTGGGACTTCATGGGCCCGCGCATACGCTTCCATTTCACGAAGCAGATCTTCGACATTTTCCGCCATCAACGCACCCGATTCACGATTTCCATATGCTCGTTGTAATTCTTGGAATAATGGTTGTGTCCGGCGCGATCCGCCACGAAGTACAGATAATCGGTATCGGCAGGCTCCAGCACCGCCTCGATGGAAGCGAGCCCCGGATTCGCCACCGGCCCCGGCGGCAGACCGTAATGCTGGTAGGTGTTGTAGGGCGAGTCGATTTCCGTGTCCTTGTAAGTCACATCCTCTTTCGGCGCGTCCAGCAGGTATTGGATGGTCGTGTCCGACTGCAGCGGCATATTGATTTCCAGCCGCTTGAAGAAAACCTGCGCGATCATCGGGCGGTCTTCCTCGAAACGGGCTTCTTTCTCCACAAGGGACGCCAGCGTCACGAGCTCATATATCGACAAGTTCTGCTTCTCGGCCTTTTCGCGCATCTCGTCCGTCAATTTGTCGTCGAAATTGCGCGCCATCATTTGCAGGATTGCCTCGGCCGACGTTCCCGGCTCGACCTCATAGGTGTCGGGAAACAGGAATCCTTCCGCGCGGAACTGCGCCTCGCGCGACGCTTTCATATAACGATAGGGGCCAAACCGTTTTGCCGCTTCCAGGAATTCTTTCGACGAGATGATCCCCTCGCGCTCCAGCCGTGCTGCGATCTCGCGGACGGTGAATCCCTCCGGGATCGTGAAGCGAAGCATCGAAACTTCGCCGCCGGTCAAGACGTCGATGGCCTCACGGATCGGCATATTGACATACATCTGGTAGGTTCCGGCCTTGAATTTTCCCTCTTCGCCGCCGAGCTTCGCGATCAGCCAGAATTTCTGCCTGCTGCCGATCACGCCGCGCTGTTCGAGCATTTCGCCGATATTGCTCGCCGTCATGCCCGGCTGTACCGTTATATAAACGCTGAGCCGCTCTCCCGCGATAGTGCCGCCGCTTCGATCTCCCAACAGCGCATAGCATAATATCCCGGAAAGCGCCAGCAATCCCACGACAAGGACGAACAGAAATTTCCGCGTAACGGACGTATCGGGCAAATCCATTCGCTGTAGCTCACCGATGCATTTGTCAATAAACTCGGTCAGCCATTCCGACATTCTCTTCATCTCCTTACGCTCCGAAAGAGCGGATCGCTTCCGCCGCCTGTTCCTGCGTCATCAAAATTTCCCGCGGCTTGCTGCCGACGTTCGGCCCGACGATGCCGAGCTCCGCCATCGTATCGATCAGCCGTCCCGCCCGCGTATAGCCGATGCGGAACCGCCGCTGAATGCTCGACGTCGAGGCCTGCCCCGTCGTCAGCACAAGGTCGACGGCCTTTTCCAGAAGCTCGTCCTGCGCCGACGCCGAAGGTTTTCCCTTGCCTTTGTCCTCCGCGCTTTCCGCGGCTTCCTCTGTAAACCGAATGATCTCCTCGTCCGGCTCCGGCGCTTCGCCCTGCGCGCGAACGTATTCCAGCAGCCGCTCGATTTCCTCGTCGCTGATGAACGCGCCCTGCACGCGCATCGGCTTCGCCGCGCCGATCGGATAGAAGAGCATGTCGCCTTTGCCGAGGAGTTTTTCCGCGCCGCCCGTATCGAGAATCGTACGCGAGTCGATCTGCGACGAAACCGCGAAGGAAATACGCGACGGGATATTCGTCTTGATGGTGCCCGTGATGACGTCCACCGACGGACGCTGCGTCGCAAGCACAAGATGGATCCCTGCGGCGCGCGCTTTCTGTGCGAGACGGAAAATCGCCTCTTCCACGTCTTTCGGCGCGACCATCATCAAATCGGCCAATTCGTCGATGATGATGACGATGGCCGGCATTTTTTCCTCCGGCATGGCGTCGTTGTAATCCGCCATCTTGCGAACGCCGCTCTCGGCGAATTTCGCGTACCGCTTTTCCATTTCCTGCACGGCCCAGTTCAGCACGGACGCCGCTTTCTTCGAGTCCGTGACCACCGGCACCATCAAGTGCGGAATGCCGTTGTAATTGGAAAGCTCGACCATCTTCGGGTCGATCATGATGAACTTGACTTCGTCGGGACGCGCTTTGAACAAGATGCTCGTGATCAGCGTATTGACGCAGACCGACTTGCCCGAGCCCGTCGCGCCCGCGATCAATAGGTGCGGCATCGCGCCGAGGTCGGCGAAAATCGCCTGCCCCGCGATGTCGATGCCGAGGCCGACAGTCAGCGGCGACGCCGCTTTCATGAACGCCGCGTCCTCGAGAACGTCGCGAAGCGTCACGCCTTCGAGCGTTCGATTCGGCACCTCTACGCCGATGGCCGCTTTGCCCGGCACCGGCTCGATACGCACGGAAAAGGCCGCGAGCGCCAGCGCAAGATCGTCGGCCAGGTTCTCTATCTTCGAGACTTTCACGCCCGGCGCTGGCTTCAGTTCGTAGCGTGTGACCGCCGGACCGTGGCACGCGTTGATGATGTCCGCCTTGACGCGGAAGTCTTCCAATGTCTGCGCCAGGATTCGCGCGTTTTCTTCGATTTCCCGTTCCAGTGCGTCGACTCGCTCTGTCGGACGCTTTTCGAGAATCGCGGATACTTTCGGAAGACGATATTCTTCCGGCTCGTCGTCTTCCTCGACGATCTCATGTCCCAGCGCGCGGCTCATAGCGCGCGCCAATGCGTCCTGCATATCCGCTTCGGAGGGAGCGCCAAGCTGCGGTGCGTCGTCCGATTCCGGCTCCGCGTCGCGGCTGTATTGAATGGAAAACGCCGTTTTTTCCTCCGGCTCCGGCAAATATTCCTCTTCCGCCGGAACTTCCGCAGGCTCCGACACGTCCGTCAAAAGCTGCGACTCGGATATTTCTCCCTCGTCGACGGAAAAAGCCGCTTCGTCCTTGGCAAATGTCGAAACGTCCGTCAAAACTTCCGGCTCCGTCTCTGCGGCAGACGGCGGCGCTTCGACCTCCATGGACATATTCTCCGGCACGGCGGTTTCTTCTTTCGGCAGTTCTTCCTGCTTCATCGCGAGAGAATTCCTCGCCTCCGCGCGCCGCTTGAGCCGCGCCATGAACCCGTTGACCGGCGCGCCCGTCTTAGGTCGCACGATTTTCATCGGGGCGTCCGATTCCTGTTCTTGAGGCTCCTGCGCCGCCTGTTCGGGCAACGCCGCCGTTTCCTCCGCAAAATGGTCGTCCTGCGCCTGATCGTAAACGCCTTTTCGCACGACGGGCGCAACCGTCTCCCCGACGGCTGCCGCCGCGACAGGCGCGGAATGTTTCTCCTCCGCTTTCGCTTTCGCCTTTTCCTTCTCTTCCTCGGCACGCGCTTCTTCTTCCGCGCGCCGTCTTTCCCGTCGCTCCTCCATGCGCCGCTCGAACGCAGAGCGGGCCGCCTGCGCTCCCGCGCGCGCCGTCCTTCCCGTCCGAAGCAATCCGGAGGCAAGCGACCACTGCGTCGTCCAAAGCACCGCGCCCAAAAGCGCCGTCAGCAATACGACCAGTCCGCCGCTGACGCCCGCGACCTTCCGCACGGCAAAAAGCACGCCCCCGCCCAGGAGGCCGCCGCCCGAAGCGAGGCCCTCCGGCAATATCTCCGCACCCTGCGGAACGGCGATATGATGGTAAACGGCGAGCGCAAGCGTCAAAGACGCCGCAAGCCCGAAAAATCCGGAGGAAAGCGCCGGGCCTTGATGACGGACGATATGCAGGCCGCCGAGCCAAAAGAGCATTCCGACAAAAAGCCAAGCCCCTACGCCAAAGAAATAGCGGAAAAAGCGCGCGAGCCAAAGCCCGACGAAGCCGGCGTTGAAGCCCAAAAGACCGCACACGGAAAGGACCGCCACCGCCACAAGGGCGACGCCGATCAATTCGTGTCTGCGCCGTATGGTCGCCTCGTCGACCTTCGACTTCAGCGACTTTTTTTTACGCGTTGTCCGCTTCGCCAAGAAAATCACCTTGAAATATTATTCGCTGTTTTCTTCAGGAAACAACGATTAAGTCAATTTATGGCCTTGCCGAGAGCTTTTTTCGTCAGGCAAGGAAGATGGCACGAAGTCGTAGCAGAGCTACGTCGAGCGACATCTGACGCAGCATGACGGAAAAAGAACCGGCAAGGACGAAAGGGACTTATTCGCTGTTTCCTTTATACTTTCGCGGAAATCCGCTCCGCGCAGCGGTTCGCCTCGAAGAGCACGCGCTCCTCGTCCAGCGTCAGAAGTTTCTTTTTCTCCATCAGGAGCTTGCCCGCGACCATCACCGTATCGACGTCGGCGCTGCTTGCCGCATAGACGAGCAGCGAAACGAGGTCGAACTTCGGCGTCCACGCCGCGCCGCTCATATCGAACAGCACAATGTCGGCAAGGCAGCCTTCCTCGATCCGGCCAAGATTCTTGAGCCCGACGGCTTTCGCACCGTATTCGGTACCCATGCGGACCGCTTCCATTGCAGGAACCGCCAGCGGATCGAGGGTATCGACCTTGTGCAGCAGCGCAGCGAGGCGAATCTCCTCCAGCATGTCGAGATTGTTGTTGCTCGACGCGCCGTCGGT
>JAFZRW010000110.1 GCA_017619685.1 Schwartzia sp. (in: firmicutes) | reverse complement strand
GTCTTCCGACGTGCCGTAAAAGACGACGCGGCGCGGAAGATTATTCGAGATTTCCAGCAGGTTCTCATTGTCGGCGCACAGGACGCAGGTTCCCGTCTTTTCGTCCGTATTTTCAAGGAACTGACGAAACGCCTTCTTGATGTTTTCCATCGTACCGTAGTGGTCCATGTGATCGTTCTCGACGTTCGTGACCACCGCGATATGCGGCAGGAGCTTCAGGAACGAGCCGTCGCTCTCGTCCGCCTCGGACACCAGATATTCGCCGCGCCCGAGCCGCGCGTTGCCGTCGGCGAGATAATCGACCTGCCCGCCGATGATGATGGTCGGGTCCACGCCCCCATGCTCCAGGATCAAACCGATCATGGACGTGGTCGTGGTCTTGCCGTGCGCGCCGGCAACGGCGATGCCTTTCGCCGCATTCAAAAGCGCCGCGTTGACGTCCGAACGGTGCAGACGGCGAATCCCCTGAGCTTTTGCCGCCGCAAACTCCACGTTGTCCTCGGGGATCGCAGTAGATACGACGACCGCGTCCGCGCCCTTCACGTTCGCCGCATCGTGCCCCTCAAAAATTTTCGCGCCGCGCGCCGCAAGCTGCTTCGCCACGTCGGACATCTTCTGATCGGAGCCGGAAACCGCATAGCCCTGATCGAGGAGGATACGCGCCAGCGCGCTCATGCCCGCGCCGCCGACGCCGATAAAATGTATGTTACGGATTCCCTGAAGCATTCCGCTTCCTCTCCTTTTCACTCATTTAACGGGAACTATTTCTGTTTTTCCCTTTGCCAGCCGGATCACGCGATTCGCAATCTCGTCCGCCGCTTTGGGCCGTCCCAGTTTCTTTGCGGCCTTTGCCATGCGCTTCAGCTTCGCGTCCTCGCTCAAGAGTTCCGCCAAGACAGAAAGCAGCCGCTCCGCCGTCAACTCCCGGTCGAGGATCATGCGCGCCGCGCCCGCCGATGCGATGGCCCGCGCGTTCATTTCCTGATGATTCGCCGCGGCGAACGGATACGGCACCAATACCGACGGTACGCCGCGCGCCGTCAGCTCCGCGATTCCGATGGCGCCCGCGCGGAACACCGCCACGTCGGCGCAGGCAAGCGCCTGCGGCATATTGTAGAGATAGGGCTCGATGAAAAGATTGCCGGACGCGGAAATGTCGACGCCCGCCGCCTGCAAATTTTCCATCGTCTCGTCATAACCGGCTTTTCCCGTCACATGCAGGATCTGCACGCCGCTTCTGCCCGCGTAGTGCGCGAGCACGCCGATCATCGCGCGGTTGATGCTTCTCGCGCCGCGGCTGCCGCCGGACACGAGCACCGTCTTCGCCTTCGGATCGAGGCCGAACATCTTTTTCCCGTCCTCGCTGCGCGCTTTCATGACTTCCTCGCGAATGGGGTTTCCGGTGAACACCCGCTTTCCCTTCGGGAAATGCTCCGCCGCTTCCTTCGTCCCCATCGCGATACAGGAGACGAAACGGGAAAGCATTCGGTTCGTGACGCCCGGCATGACGTTCTGCTCCTGGATCAGCGTCGGGATTCCCAACAGACTCGACGCCAAAAGGATCGGGCCGCAAACGTATCCGCCCGTGCCGACGGCGACGTCGGGCTTGAAACGGCGCACGATTCCCATCGCTTTCACCACGCCGCCGAAAGCCTGCGCGCCCCGCACAAGATTTTCCGGCGTCAGGCTGCGCTTGAATCCTTGGATATTGACCGTCTCGAAGGCGAGGCCTTCCTTCGGCACGATGTCGGCCTCGAGGCCGTCTTTCGTGCCAACGTACAGGAATTCCGCGTCCGATATTTTTTTCTGTATGGCCCGTACGATGGTCAATGCGGGATAGATATGCCCGCCGGTGCCGCCGCCGGAAACGATGATCCGCACGAAAAACGCCCCAATCTTACCTTTTTCTTATTTTCCCGCCATACGGCGCACAATGTCCTTGAAATTCCGCCCGCGTTCCGCCATGCCCGAATACATATCGAAGCTGGCGCAGGCCGGGGAGAGCAGCACAACGTCGCCGGACTGCGCCGCCGCTTTCGCAAGCTCGACGGCTCTTTCCATCGAATAGCCCGCCTCGAAAATCGCTTTCGGATCAATGCCCGCTTTAAGCGCCGCTTCCTTGAAGCGCGCCGCCGCATTGCCGACGAGCACGAGCGCGCGGCATCTTTCCTTGACGAGATTCATGAAGTCCGTGAGGTCGGTCATCTTGTCGTCGCCGCCCGCAAGCAGCACGACAGGCACGTCAAAACTCTCCAACGCCTTGATGGCCGAGTCCGTATTCGTCGCCTTGGAATCGTTGTAATAAGCGACGCCCTCAAAAGTCAGCACCGGCTCGATGCGATGCTCGACGCCTTCAAAAGCGCGCAGCCCTTCGGCGATCTTCTCCGGCTCCGCACCCGCGAGATACGCCATCGCCATAGCTGCCAACGCGTTCTCGACGTTGTGCCCGCCGCGAATCTGAAGTTCCTTCACCGGCAGAACCGGAATATTCTTTCCCTGCCAGCGCATCGTCAGCACGCCGTTCTCTACGACAGCGCCCTCTTTCAAATCCTCCGTCCGGCTGAAAAAGCAGACCGTTCCGGAAGCGCGGTCCGCCATGCCTCTGGTTTTCGGATCGTCATAGTTCAAGACGAGGAAATCATCTTTCGTCTGCTGCGCGAACATTTTTTCCTTCATCTGCTGATACACTTCAAGATTTCCGTGGCGCACGACATGGTCGGGCGTCACGTTCAGCACCGACGCCACGTGCGGGCGAAAATCGTCCGTCGCTTCCATCTGATAGCTGGAAATCTCGGCGACGACACAGCCGCCCTCGCCGACGCGCAGGCATTCCTCCGAAAGCGGCACGCCGATATTGCCGCCGACGCCTACCACGGGGAACGCCGTTTCCATCAGCTTCCCGAGAAGCGTCGTCGTCGTCGTCTTTCCGTTCGTTCCCGTGACGGCGAGGATCGGCGACTTCGCGAGATGATAGGCGAATTCGATCTCGCTCTCCACGTCCATGCCGCGTTTATACGCTTCCTGCAAAAGCGGGATGCGTACCGGCACGGCGGGCGAAACGATGATATGGTCGACGCCGTCCAGGAGATCGTTGGCCTGCGGGCCGCAGACGACCTCGATGCCCGCGTCCCGAAGCTCCTTCACTTCGTCCCCGAGCTTCTCCTCTTCCTTCGCGTCGCTGACGACGACCTCCGCGCCGAAACGCTTGGCGAGCTTCGCAGCCGCCACGCCGCTGATACCGAGACCCACGACCAATACCTTTTTATTCGACAAATCCAAAAGAAACACTTCCTTATAAAGTTACATTACGCTGCTTAAAATTATTCACTCTCAGATCAGCGTCAATGCCAGTAAACCAAAAATCAATCCCGCGCCCCAGAACCTATGGACGACCTTCGTCTCCGGCCAGCCCTTGAGCTCGAAATGATGATGGATCGGGCTCATCAGAAAAATCCGCTGCCCGCCCGTCAGCTTGAAATAGGAGACTTGAATGATAACGGACAACGTCTCGATCACGAATACGCCGCCGATGATGACCAAAAGAAGTTCCGTCTTCGTAAGGATAGCTACCGCCGCCAATGCGCCGCCGAGAGCCAGCGAGCCCGTATCGCCCATGAACACCTTTGCGGGGTGCGCGTTGAAACGCAGGAAGGCGATACAGGCTGCCGCCACGGCAATACAGAAGGAGGCGAGCGCCGCCTTCCCGAAAATCACACAGACGCCCGCATAAGAAAGCGCCGCAACGGCCACGGTTCCTGTCGCCAGACCGTCCAGACCGTCCGTCAGATTCACTGCGTTCGTCGTGCCGACGAGTACGAAGAAAATCAAGATATAATAGAAAATGCCAAAATCCACGGTTTTATTGAGAACCGGAACCCAAAGCTCCGTCGTCACGCCGAGAAAAGCCGAGCCGATCAGCGCCACGACCACCGCCATGATAACCTGCCCCAAGAATTTATGGCGAGGGCGCAGGCCGAGATTGCGCTTTTTCACGACTTTGATATAGTCGTCGACAAAGCCGATGACGCCGTGCCCCAGCGTCACGAACAGCGCCAGCAACACAGACGGCTCGAAGCCCGCTGCAAAAAGCGACCCCGCCGTCAGCGCGGCGAGAATCATCAGTCCGCCCATCGTCGGCGTTCCGCTTTTCGCCTGATGGCTTTTCGGGCCTTCCTCGCGAATACTCTGGCCAAATTTCAGCTTGCGAAGCTCGGGAATCACGAAAGGCCCCGAAATCAGAACGACAAGCGCGGAAACGATCGCCGCCTTTAACGCGGCAGAAACCTCCATATAAATCCTCCTATTATATCAACTCGATAATCTTATCCATCTGCATCCCATGCGACCCCTTGAACAGCACCGTGTCGCCGGGGCGCAGGATCTTTTTCAGCGTCGCCGCCGCTTCCTCATGGGACGCGCAGCGATAAACCTCGGTCATGCCCGCCGCTTCAGCGCCGGCTGCGATTTCCTCGCCCAGCGGGCCGCGCGTCACAAGCGCCGCCGCACCCGACGCCGCCAGTTCTTCGCCTACGCGCCGATGCGCGGATTTCGCAACGTCGCCGAGTTCCAGCATATCGCCGAGCACCGCGACGCGGCGCCCCTGTGCGATTTCCTTCATCGTGCGGATTGCCGCGCTCATGGACAGCGGGCTCGCGTTGTACGCGTCGTTGATGACCATATAGTCGCCGCGTTTTTCGCAGGCGAACCGTGCGCCGCTCATCGCGGGCGCTTCCAGCCCCGCAGCCATAGCCTTCGGCGCAACGCCGAGCACATAGCCGACGGCAAGCGCCGCCAGCGCGTTTGATATGTTGTGCCGCCCCGGCAGCGGGAGACGGTACGAATGTTTTTTCCCGTCGGGAAACGTCGCTGTAAAGCGCGACTCCATGCCGTCCTGCTCGATTCCCGTGCCGCGCACGTCTGCAGCTTCGCTCTCGCCGAAGGTCACGACGGAAACGCCGTCCTTCGCTTTTTCGCGCATGGCCAAAACCCGCGGATCGTCCGCGTTCAATACCGCCGTGCCGCCCTCGCCGAGGGCCTCCACCATTTCCGATTTCGCCCGCGCGATATTCTCGATCGAACCGAGAAGCTCGATATGCGTTTCGCCGACGTTCGTGACGACGCCGACAGTCGGAGCGGCAATCGGCGCAAGCGCCTCGATCTGACCGAGCCCTCGCATGCCGATTTCGACTACCGCCGCACGATGCTCCTCCCGAAGTCCGAGCAACGTTTTCGGCAAGCCGATCTCATTGTTGAAATTCGCCTCGGTCCGGAGCACGGGAAAGCTCGCGCCAAGCACCGAAGCCGTCAAATCTTTCGTCGTCGTCTTTCCGTTGGAGCCGGTGATCGCGACGACGGGAATGGAAAACCGTCTCCGCCACGCGCCGGCGATTTCCTGATACGCTTTCAGCGCGTCCGACACGCGAAATACCGGCACGGAAAGCCCCGCCGTCTTCTCCGGCGCGCACCCGTTGGAAACGAGGACGCCCGCCGCTCCGGCATCCTGCGCCTTTTGCAGGAAATCTTCGCCGTCGAACCGCTCGCCTTTCAGCGCGATAAACAGCGCTCCGTCCCCGATGGTGCGCGTATCCGTCTCAATGCCCGTGAACGCAGCTTCCCGCGCGCCCGTCACGACAGCGCCGGTCGCCTGTACGATCTCTTCCAGCGTAAACTGCGGCATCAACTCAATCCTCCCAGCGCTTCTCTTGCCACTTCGCGGTCGTCGAAATGGACTTTTTCCGTGCCGAGAATCTGATAGTCCTCATGGCCCTTGCCTGCGATGATGACCGTGTCGCCGGCCTGCGCAAGGGAGATCGCGAGGTAAATCGCCTCGCGGCGGTCCGTGACTTTTTCATGCGTCTTCTTGCCGATGACCTCCGCGACGCCGGCCTCGACCTCCGCAAGGATCGCCTCCGGATCTTCGGTGCGCGGATTGTCCGAAGTCGTGATGACAATGTCGGACAGCTGCGCCGCGATACGTCCCATGATCGGACGCTTCGTGCGGTCGCGATCGCCGCCGCAGCCGAAAACCGTGATGATACGGTTTTCCGTAATCTCCCGCGCCGTGTGCAAAATATTTTCCAGTCCGTCCGGCGTATGCGCGTAATCGACCACCACGTTGAAAAGCTGGCCCGCGTCCACCGTCTCGAACCGCCCCGGCACGCCCCGGAAATCCGAGACCGCCTCGCCGATCACAGAATACGGCACGTTTTCCGCCGCCGCCGCGCTCGTCGCCGACAGCACGTTGTAAATGTTGAACAAGCCCGCGATATGCGTCCGAACCGGCAGCCGCCCGAAAGCGCCCTGAATCGTGAACGTCGAACCGAGAGGCCCGAGCTTGATATCCACCGCGCGAATGTCCGCCGACTCGTCGCCAAGCGCGTACGTCAGATGATTGCATTGAGAGCGGTCGAGAATATATTGCGCCTGCTCGTCGTCGAGGTTCACCACGGCCGTCTTGTCCGGCTTGATGCCCGGCCCGCCGAGGCCCTCGAAGAGTTTCGCTTTCGCCTCCAGGTAATTTTCCATCGTCTTGTGATAGTCGAGATGATCCTGCGTGAAATTCGTGAACACCGCCGTATCGAACTCACAGCCCGCCACGCGGTTCTGCGCCAGCGCGTGGGACGAGACTTCCATCACGACGTACTCGATCCCTTCTTCGACCATGCGCGCCAAGAGCCGCTGAAGATCGACGATGTTCGGCGTCGTGTTCTGGCTCGGCAGCCGTTCCTCCTCGATCATCGTCTGGATCGTCCCGATCAGGCCCACCTTATGCCCGGCATGCCGCAGGATCGAACGAAGCAGGAAACTCGTCGTCGTCTTGCCGTTCGTTCCCGTGATGCCGATCAGGCGAAGACGCTGGGACGGAATATCGAAGAAATACGGCACGATGACCTGAAGCGCCTCGTCGAGATTCGGCACCTTCAGCACGGCAAGTCCCTCCGGCGGATTGACGTCGCGCTCCGTGATGATGGCTGCGGCGCCCTTCGCCTTGACGTCGGGGATAAACTGATGCCCGTCGACGTGCTCGCCTGCCACGCAGACGAACATCGCTCCCTTCGTCGCCTGCCGCGAGTCCTGCACGATATCGGTGATAAACGTATTGGCGTCGCCGATCACTTTCGCGCCTTCGACGAGCGCCGCCAATTTCCCGATCTTTTTCCTCATACCGTTTCCTCCCGAACAGGAAACTTAACGTTTCCTATTTTTTATTCTGAACTTATATTATAAGCTGTATTATGAAATTTTCACAGCGAACGTATTTTCTTTCCGAAAACAAAAAAGCGCTGCCTCGGCAGCGCCCTTTGCGGCTTCCTCACCTAATATTCCCTCCGGCGAAATAAACTTCTTTCGGCACGACCATGCCGAGCTCGTTTGTCGCCAAATCTTTGATGCGCTGCGGCGCTTTCAGCTGTGCGATCTTGAGCTCAATATCCTTGTTTTCCCGCTCAAGCTGCGCCGCCTCGCGCTGGATCTGCACCAGTTCATATCCTCGCATCGCGCTCACTTCACTGCGAATCAGCGTCACCGTCGCCGTCACCGCAAAAAGCAAAAACAGAATGAGTATTTTTGAGCGAAGCTCCGTATCCAATTTTGCGTGCGAAACTTTTCCCGTCCGCCGACGATGCGAACGGCGAGGAACGACTTTTCGTTCTTCAGTCTCCTCCGTCCACACTTTCCGAGCTGCCTGCGGCATCCTTTCTTCCCCCTTCTGCTTTCTTGGAACTGACGCCCCCATGCGTTACAGTTCCGCTTCCTTCTCCGCGAGCCGCAATTTTGCGCTCTTGGCTCGCGGATTCCCCTTCATCTCTTCCGCGCCCGGCCTTCTCGCCTTCCCCAATAGGCGAAGCTCCCGTTTGTGTCCGCATACGCAGACGGGCAGCCCCGGCGGGCACACGCAGCCGCGCGCGAGCTCGCGCAGCGCGTTCTTGACGATGCGGTCCTCCAAAGAGTGAAATGTGAGAACCGCGATGCGGCCTTTCGGTCGCAGATGGCGGACCGCCGCCCGAATCGACGCGTCCAGGATTCCCAGTTCGTCGTTCGCTTCGATGCGGATCGCTTGGAACACGCGCTTTGCAGGATGTCCGCCCGCGGCCCTCCGAACGGCCTTCGGCACGGCACGGCAGATAACGTCCACCAACTCCGCCGTCGTGCGCACGGGCGTTTTTTGCCTCGCTTCCACGATGAATTCGGCGATGCGTTTTCCCCAGCGCTCTTCGCCGTATTCAAAGAAGATACGGGCAAGGTCGGCCTCGGCGTACGTATTGACGATCTCGTACGCCGTCAGCTTCTGCCGCGCGTCCATTCGCATATCGAGCGGCGCGTCATGCATATACGAAAATCCTCGTTCCGCCGTGTCGATTTGATGAGAGGACACCCCAAGATCGAACAGCACCCCATCCACAGCTTCCACGCCGAGACTCTCGAGTACTTCATCGAGACGACAGAAATTTTCATGCACAACGTCCACGCGACACGCTGCGTTCCCGAGCCGCCGCCGCGCTTCCGCAACGGCGTCCGCATCCCGGTCCAGGCCAATCAAGCGTCCTTCCGGCGTAAGTTCCGAAGCAATGCGAGACGCATGTCCGGCGCCGCCGAGCGTACAGTCCACATAAATGCCCGTACGCGTCGTCAGGAGACCCCCCACAGTCTCCTCCGGCATCACACTGACATGGTGAAACGCTCCGTCCATCGCTCAGATCCCGAGATTTGCCAGCGACGCGGTGAACGTCTCCGGCGAATCGTCCTCCAGCGCGTTGTAGCGTTCCCACTCGGCTTTGCTCCAAACCTCGACCCGGTTCGACGCTCCGGTCAGCACCACGTCCTTTTCCAGCTTCGCGTAGCTTCTGAGATTGCCCGGCACCAAAAAACGTCCCTGCCGATCGCACTCCAGCTCGCGCCCGCCCGAGCAAAAATGGCGCACAAGCCGTCTGGCCTCCGGACTCACCATCGGAAGGCTCTGCAGCTTTTGCTCCCAGCGCGCCCACTCGTTCTCGCCGAAAATGAACAGGCATTGATCCAGTCCCTTCGTGATGAAGAAATGCTCGCCAAGCGCTGCACGGAAATCCACCGGAAGGATTACGCGACCCTTCGCGTCGATCGTGTGCGCGTACTCGCCCATGAGCATCTCTTTTCACCACCTTTCAGGTTACAGCAACCACATTTTACCACTTTTCACCACTTTGTGCACTATTTTTTATCATTTTTCCCACAGAAAAATGGCTTTTTTGTAGAACACAGACTCGATAAAGCCAGAAAAATCAAGACTTTTAACATCAAAACCGCAATCTATAGGACTTAATACTCTTAAAATTGTTATATATTTTCCCTTAAAAAAGGCTTGTCGAGATATTTATTAATATCTTAAGGGACTTACAGTTCATTTTTCCATTTTCTTCCGCCACAGCCTCCTCGCTTCCGATATAAAAACGAAGTATAATGTGTCGCTTAGCGAGCGCGAAGCGGGAACTTAGCGACACATATCCACTATGTGGTATAATGAAGCGAATAGGTATTGGAGGGATTGCTATGGAATGGGCGGAAGTCGGCTTCCGGACGTCGCACGAGGCGGTCGAGGCAGTTTCGGCGCTTTTTGAAGAGACAGGCGCGGCGGGCACGGTGATCGAGGACCCGGCGCTGATCAACGAATACATTCATTCTGGGCTTTGGGATTATACGGACATTCCCGAGCAAAAAGACACGTCGACCGTCACGGTGAAAGCGTATTTCGCGGTGGACGCTTCTCTGGACGAAAAACTCGCCGCGCTTCGGACGGGACTGGACGCTATCGCGGCGCGGGGCGTCGATACGCGCCCCGCCGAAGTCCTGACTGCGAGGCTCCAGGACGAGGACTGGGCGAACAGCTGGAAAAAATATTTCCACACGGATAAAATCGGCGAACGCGTCGTAATCCAGCCCTCCTGGGAAGAATACGAGCCCCAGGCCGGCGAAGTAGTGCTGCGCCTCGATCCCGGCGCGGCCTTCGGCACGGGCACGCACCCGACGACGTCCATGTGCCTGCGCGCTCTGGAAAGATTAGTACGGCCGGGCATCACTGTCTTCGACGTGGGCACAGGCTCCGGCGTACTGTCCATCGCGGCTGCGAAACTCGGCGCGGCAAAAGTGCATGCGGCGGACTACGACGCGACGGCGGTGCGCGTAGCGCGGGAAAATATTGAAGCGAACGGCGTCGCGGACGTCGTATCGGTCGATGAAAGCGATCTTTTCTCCGCATTTGACGGGAAAGCGGAACTCGTGACCGCGAATCTGATCGCCGATCTCGTGATCCGCCTGCTGCCCGATCTTGACGCGCATCTCGCGGCTGGCGGGGCGCTCCTGGCCAGCGGCATCATCGACGACCGCGCGCAGGAGGTTCGCGAAGCGGCGAAAACGGCCGGTTTTTTCGTCGCCGAAGACCATGAGGAAAAAGAATGGCACGCGATGGTTATTCGCCGGAGGGGCGAAGCGTGAGACGGCTCTTTATCCCCGGCAGCCTCGCCGACACGGTGACGCTGACCGGAAGCGACGCCCATCATCTTGGCTATACCCTTCGGGCGCGCGTCGGAGAGCGATGCGTGGTGGTGGACGCGGAGCGGCAGGTCGCGGCAATGAAAATCGTCGGCTTCACCGCCGACACGGTAACGCTTCGTCTCGTCGAAAAGCTCGCGGCGGACACGGAGCCGCCGATTCGCCTCACCTTGGCCGTCTGCCTTTTGAAATCGGACAAGATGGAATTCGTCGTGCAAAAAGCGGTGGAACTCGGCGCGATGAAAGTGCAGCCGCTGGAAAGTGAAAACTGCGTCGCACGCTACGATGAGAAAAAGGCCGCGGCGCGGCGCGAGCGCTGGCAGCGCATCGCGGACGAAGCGGCAAAACAATGCGGCCGCACCGCACTTCTTACCGTCGCGCCGATCCTGCCTTTCGGCGAATGGATAACGGCGCGCCCTGCAGAAGATGGCGCGGCCTTTTTCTGCTATGAAAAAGAACAGGACGCCACATTGGGCGCGCTTCTTTCAGGAACACAGTCTGACGCATACACGGCGCTGATCGGTCCCGAAGGGGGCTTCGCCCCCGCCGAAGCGGAAGCGGCCATGCGTGCGGGCGTCACGGCAGTGACGCTGGGGCCTCGTATCCTGCGCGCGGAAACGGCGGCCGTCGCGGCGATGACAATCGTCCAGCATGTAAAGGGAGACTTGGGAAACATGCCTTCCCCTTTGGGGGCGCTCTGCGCGGGAGTCCAGTGGACTCCCCGAGAGGTGGCAGCCGAAGGCTGACGGATGAGGTTTGAAGACGTTCACGTAAAACCTCACCCACCGCTATCGAATGATATGCCAGTGGCATATCATTCCCCTCCCCAGAGGGGAGGGCAAGATTTTCAATAGAAACGGGGAGTTTTTTTGCCGACAGTATCATTCATGACTTTGGGCTGCAAGGTAAATCAATTCGAAACGGAAACGATGGAAGGGCTTTTTCGCCGCGCGGGATACGATCTCGTTCCCTTCGGCGAGGCGGCGGACGTCTGCGTCGTCAACACCTGTTCCGTCACCGCCCTCGGCGAAAAGAAATCGCGCCAGATCGTCCGGCGCGCAAAGCGTCTGAACGACCGCGCGATCATCGCCGTCACGGGCTGTTACGCGCAGCTTTCGCCGAAAGAACTGGCGGCGCTGGACGGCGTACGCCTCGTCGTCGGCACGAAAGACCGCGCGCGCATCGTGGAACTCGTCGAGCAGGCGGCCCATGAAGACGGCGTACTGTTCGACGTCGGCGATATCATGCAAACGGACGACTTTGAGGACATTCCGCTGTACGAAGCGCCGGCGCGCACCCGCGCTTTTCTGAAGATACAGGAAGGCTGCGAAAATTTCTGCACGTTCTGCATCATTCCTTACGCACGCGGCCCGCTCCGCTCCCGCCCGCTGGCGAGCGTCCGGCGGGAAGCGGAAAAACTTGTCCGCGCGGGGTTCAAGGAAATCGTGCTGACGGGCATCCATCTCGGCGCGTACGGGCGCGA
This sequence comes from Schwartzia sp. (in: firmicutes), assembly GCA_017619685.1. Lineage (GTDB taxonomy): Bacteria > Bacillota > Negativicutes > Selenomonadales > Selenomonadaceae > RUG12372. The sequence continues at coordinate 1,732 of JAFZRW010000110.1, read as the reverse complement.
CCTTGCGGAAAAACCGACCCTGGCCGACGCGGCACGGGAAATCCTGTCTTTCTCCGATCTCGCACGCCTGCGGCTCAGTTCGCTGGAATCCGTCGAGTTGTCGGACGAGCTTTTTGCACTGCTGCGCGATGAGCCGCGCTTCGCGAAGCATCTTCATCTGCCGCTGCAGGCAGGTTCCGACGCGATCCTCCGCGCAATGAACCGCCATTATGACACGGCGGCTTTCGCGCGGCTCCTGGAAAACGTGCGCGACGCCGTGCCGGACGTCTCGATCACCACCGACGTCATCGTGGGCTTTCCGGGGGAAACCGACGCGCTCTTCGAGGAAAGCCTTGCGTTCGTTTCAAAAATGGGCTTCGCGAAGGTTCACGTCTTCCCGTATTCACGCCGGGAGGGAACGCCCGCCGCGCGCATGGCGGGGCAGCTTCCCATGGCGGTGAAAAAAGAGCGCGTGCGCCGTATGGAAGAGACGGCGGAGGCGACGGCAAAAACATTGCGCGAAAGTCTTGTCGGCAAGACGGAGGACGTGCTGTTCGAGACGGAAACGAACGGCGTTTCCGACGGCCTGACCGGACGTTATATGCGCGTCTATACCAACGCCCCCGTAAAGCTCGGCGAGATCGTTCCCATGCGCCTGTCGCGCCTGTACCAGGACGGATTTTGGGCTGAGACGTGCGAATAGTACGTTTCGCTCGTTTTTCTTTTGCCGGCAGGATTTTTTCGCTTTGTCGCGAAATAGAAATTGTTACCTGTAATATTCGATTTTGGATTCGTTTCGTTTCCTTTGAAGGGAGTGAATATAATGGCTGACTGCATTTTCTGCAAGATCGCGGCGGGGGAGATTCCCTCGACGATGGTTTACGAGGACGATACCGTGGCGGCGTTCAAAGACTTGGAGCCGCAGGCGCCCGTCCATGTGCTGATCATCCCGAAGAAGCACGTGGTAAACGTCGCCGATTTCAGCAAAGACGACCGCGAGCTCGCCGCGCATATCCTCTGCGACGTCGTGCCTAAACTCGTAAAAGAGCTTGGCCTCACGAAAGGCTTCCGCGTCGTCACGAACGCGGGCGAGGAAGGCGGACAGACCGTCATGCACCTGCATTTCCATCTGCTGGGCGGAAGGTCCATGCAATGGCCCCCGGGCTAATTTTGATTGACGTTTTTTGCCCTATCGTGTATAATATTCAAGCGTGATTCTCTTTTGAGAATTTACGGAAATTTTAATTTTGCCCCAACATATTTGGAGGGGGGGATAACCATGGCAAACGAGATCAAGGTCGGCAAGAACGAAAGCATTGACAGCGCGCTCCGCCGTTTCAAGCGGATGTCGCAAAAAGCCGGTACGTTAGCCGAAGTCCGCAAACGCGAGCACTACGAGAAACCGAGCGTGCGCCGCAAGAAAAAGTCGGAAGCTGCGCGTAAGCGCAAGTTTAGGGCATAAGGGGTCTTCAACGTGACGCTGAAGGAAAAACTCACTGCGGACATGAAGGAAGCCATGAAGGCGAAGGAAGCCGGAAAGCAGCGTCTTTCCGTCATTCGTCTCGTGCGCGGCGCAATACGCCAGCTCGAGATCGACGGCAAAAAGGAACTCGGAGACGAAGACGTGCTGGGCGTGATCAGCAAAGAAGCAAAGCAGCGCCGGGACGCCATCGAAGAATTCAAGAAAGGCGGACGCGACGATCTTGTCGCCGCCGCTGAAGCCGAAATCGCCATCTTGATGGAATACCTTCCG
>JAFZRW010000109.1 GCA_017619685.1 Schwartzia sp. (in: firmicutes) | reverse complement strand
TTATGGCCTTGCCGAGGGATTTTTTCGTCAGGCAAGGAAAAGCGCTCGAAGTCGTAGCATCGCTACATCGAGGGCGCTTTGACACAGCATGACGAAAAAAGAACCGGCAAGGGCGAAAGGGACTTATTCGGTGTTTCCTTATATTTCATCAAAAACGCCGCCCTGCTCGAGCGGCGTTTTCCTTAGCCTTTTTTCTTCCGCAAGATTTTCCAGAGCACCTTGTAAACCGTGTCCGGCTCCACGGGCTTTGTCAGATATTCGTCCATGCCGACGGCACGCGCCCGCTGCACGTCCTCTTCAAAAGCGTTGGCGGTCATCGCAACGATGGGAATCGTCGCCGCGTCAGGACGCCCGTCCATCGCACGAATGCGTTCCGTCGCGCCGAACCCGTCGAGGAACGGCATACGGATATCCATCAAAATGACGTCGTAAGCGCCCGCGCCGCTCTCGCTGAACTTCGCGACCGCTTCCTCGCCGTCCGTCACGGAATCCACCGTAAATCCCTTGTCCTCCAAAATCGCCGTGGCGATTTCGCGATTGATTTCATTGTCTTCAGCGAGGAGTACGCGCATACCCGTGAAATCCGCCGCGCCCTCGTCGTCCGCTTTGCTTCCTCCCGTAAGCGACGTGACGGGCAACGTAACCGAAACAAAGAAGATCGAACCAACGCCTTTCTCGCTCTCGACACGGATCGACCCGCCCATCAAATCGATAATGTTCTTCGATATGGCGAGGCCGAGCCCCGTACCGCCAAAGCGCGTCGTATTGCCTGCGCTCTCCTGCTCGAACGCGTCGAAAATGTGCGGCAAGAACGCTTGGTCGATGCCGATGCCCGTGTCCCTGATGGTAAAACGAAGCGTCGCCCATTCACCGGTGATACCCAGCGTTTCCACGATGAAATCCACAGCGCCGTCCCTCGGCGTAAACTTGACCGCGTTCGACAAGATATTGACGAGCACCTGCTTCAGTTTCAACGCATCGAACACGCACGCAGCAGGCAATCTTCCCTTTTCCGTGCGCGTATAACGAACGAATCCCTCCGCCGCGCGGGCGCGAATAATGACGTCAATCCCTTCCAGGAACTCCGTCATATCATGAGGCGTGTTGTCAAGCTGCATCTTGCCGCGCTCGATACGCGAAAGGTCGAGCACGTCGTTGATCAATCCCAGCAGGAAATGCGCCGCCGAGTCCATCTTCGACAAACTCTCCCTCACGTATTTCGTATCTTCTGCTCGCCCTTTTGCCAGCGCGGTCAGACCGATGATCGCGTTCATCGGCGTGCGGATCTCATGCGACATACGCGACAGGAAGTCGCTCTTCGCACGGCTCGCCGCTTCCGCATCCGCCAGAGCCTTCCGAAGCTCCTCACGCTTTTTTTCCGCTTCGATATACATTTCCGTGATGTCGCGCTGGATATTGACAATCAGCGACTTCGCGGAGCCGAGATAAAATGCGCGCAGTTCCTTTCGGCGATGCTCGCCGTTCGCATCCAACCAGCAACTGAAAGAAACGAGGTTATTTTCTTCCAATTCCTCCACAAGATTTCGAACCGTGTAACGGCGAAGGAGATTCTGCCGCTCCGTCAAATCCGGCAAGAGCTGTGCAGCTTGCCGTGTGCTTTCCTCAAAGTCGAAGTAAGCGTCCAACCCTTCCAGCGGCAGCGCTTCCTTCGTAGGCTTGCGAATAAAACGAGCCTGCCCGGTAGAGACGTCGAGACAGGTAACGTAATCAATCATGCCTTCCACTACGTTTGAGAAAGCGATTTCGTCCACTTTCGCCTCATGGATGTCGCGCACGTTGGCGAAAATCATCCACTCGCCCGTTTCCGGATTTTCCATCAAATCAGCGCGCATACACGCCCAACGCAGCTCGCCGTTCTCAAAGCGGCGCAGATACTCGATGGACTTGTCAATTTCCCCCTCGTGAATCGCCCGCGTGAGCCGCCGAAGATCTGCGAACTCGCGAAACGCCTTCCGATCTTTCTCCTCCGGCAGACGGGACATCTCCCTCTCCACGACCCAATCAAAAGTTTTTCCCGTTGCGAAGGCGAGATGGACTCCGCTCTCGATAAGCTCCTGCACCGTATTCTGCGTGACGTTGACGGTCAGCGCGAAAACCACTTCATTCTCCAGGGACTGGCGGCGCATCAGTTCCTCGCGATAACGCATTTCGCGCCGAACTTGCTCTGTCACGTCAAGACGCGTCGACATAGCGCGGAATGGCCTCCCGTCGCGGTCGGGAATCGCCGTCATGATGAAATGGAACCACCGATACGCAGCGCCGCCGCCAGACATAAACCGCACCAAACCGCCGGCCGTACTCTCGCCCGCTTCCATACGAAGAAAATACGAGCGATACTTTTCCTCGTCCTCATGATGAATGAAACCCTGCGCAACAACATCATCCGGCGCATTTTGAAATTCATAGTGCTGATCGCGATATGTTACCTCGAAATGATGGCTCTTGATATCATAGACGCCGACGGCGATACCCGTCTGTGTGATCGTCGTCTGGAATTTTTGCTCCAGTTCCTTGTACGCGTCCATATCCTGCGCCGTGCCCAGCACTCTGGCTTCACGACCGGCAACGTCCCGCAGCCGGGTGTACCGTACGCGCTCCCAATGATACCCGACGCCCGCCTTGCGAATGCGGATCACCGCTTCCGCCTCGGCCTCGCCCGCTTTCATACGACGATGCAGCGACAGGAATTTCTCGACGTCGTCGGGATGGACCAATCCGCTTTTTACCGCGTCGTTCGGATAATCCATCTTTCCATAATCTTCTATTTGACGGCTCGGGTCGATGACGATCGCGTCGCCCTTCCCCGTCTCCGGATCGTACACCCATGCCTGAAGATCGGAGTGCTCAATGGCCGCCTTCATCATCTCCTGGCTTTCATGTAGTTCTTGGTGCGCCTGTATTACGGAATCGTTATCATGAAACGCGCCGTAATACGTCTTTCGATTGCCCTGTTTCTCGACGAGACGAACGCGCAGATTGGTCCAACGGTATTTCCCGTTTCCGTCGAGCAAGCGGAAAATGCCCTCGAAATCCCGATCCTCCATGATGTCCTTTTGAATCTCCTCCAGCACCGCGGGGAGATCGTCGGGGTGGACGAACTGGAAAAACTCCTTGCGCTCCGCTATGCGCTTTGCCTTGTCCACGCCCAGCATTTTGTAATAGCCATCGTTCAAATAGGCACTTTTCAGTACGTTATCCTCAAAAACGTAAATTCCGACGCCCGCGGGAATATTTTCAACCAGCGAGGCAAGACGCTTCTCCTCCGCCTGCGTCTCGCGAAGCAGTTCCGCATGACGGCGGCTGTCAACCCAAAGTCCCCCCAGCACTACAAGTATCGCCGTAACGAAAATGCCGACAGGCAAAACCGCGCCCCGATAGCGCGTCCAAAAAGGCGGCAACTCGCATACGTACTGCGTATTGAAAGGAAGCATGTCGCGCGCGACCCCGGCCACCGCCATCAATGTCTCGTCAAAAATCGGCACCGCTTCCACATTGATGGAAATGTCCGCTACGCTGCCGCCGTTCAGGATTTGCCGAATCGCCGCGCCTGCGGCCTCGCCGAGCGCACGATACGGTACGGCAACGCCGCCGATAAAGCCTTCGCCGATAGTGGACGCATCGACGGAATACACAGGCACAGTGGCGTTGTCCGCTATAAGACGCACTGCCTGATGAAATGAATACTGCTTCCCCGTCTTATCTTCGTCCAACGCCAGGAACACCGGCAACGTATTCCGATCAAACGCACGACACGCATCGGCAATCTCCGTTTCCGTCATTTCAGACGCGTCAAGCAGGGAAATGGAATACTCAGGAAACGTCTCCTTTAAACGCATGAATTCCGTCCCAAGCCCAACGCCCGTCGCCGTTCCGTCCGTAATGCCGACGATATGGTTCAATTTGGGATCTACGAGCCGCGCAAGCTCGATCGTCCTCCGAATCGAAAGACCGACCGCGCCTCCCACCATCATATTGTCATACGCCGCCCGACGTGCTGTCTCCAGGCTTCGGACGCCCGTGAAAACGACGGGAAGACCAGAAAAAAGCGTTTCTCTTTCGTCGAGCACGAACCGCAGCGATTCGTCCCCGACGGTGCAAACGACGTCGTAATCCGCGCGTCCGCCCGGCGTTTGCCAGATATCGCGCATCGCATTTTCCCGCGCCTCTTTGAAATTGAACG
>JAFZRW010000108.1 GCA_017619685.1 Schwartzia sp. (in: firmicutes) | reverse complement strand
TTCTTCCGTTTCCTGTTTTATACGTTCTGGGGTCATAATCTTTTTTGCTTCTTCCAATGTCATTCTAACGATTGCCATAGTATTTTCTCCTTTCTGTGCTGTTCGCTTTGCGGGCAGAAATAATTCGGATTACATCATTTTCCTTATATGTGCAGACCACAAACAGAATATCATCTACCGCACCGATAACGTCATAGCGATCTTCGTCTAGGCTATGCGCCTCGTCGTATTCTTCATACCGATACTCGTCTTCAAAGACCAAAATTGCATGTTCAAATGAAACATGATGCTTGCGCTTGTTGAGTCTATTCTTTTCTTCATCCCATTCAAAAATCATAGTGCTCCTCTTTTCATTTATCATTATAATATATCCATTATGCCAAGACAAGGCAAAAACGGTTGCTGTTCCCAGTATCAACTTTCTATGGATTTTCTTTCCACATTTGCGATATAATAAAAAGGTTAGAGAATGAGGAATTGAAGCCTTCGGGTTTATGTACAAGAAGGGAACGACGAATGAGTTTTTTAGGCAGTATGGAGCTTGATCCCGAATATATGGCGCTGTATGTGGTGGCGGCGGTGCTTTCGACGATCGGGCTGTTTATTATGTTCCGCGAGAGTCGTGCGCGGAAGCGCGCCCTGGAGGAAGAAAAAGCGGCTTACGAGGCGGAAAAAGAGAAGCGGGCGAAATCGCATGAAAAACGAGCGAAACGGAAGCGGCATTGATAGGATTTGACAGGAAACGGAGGGGCAGTCGTGGTCGAGCTTTTGGCGCCGGCGGGCAGTCGGGAAGCGCTCGCGGCCGCCGTGGAAAACGGCGCGAACGCGGTATATCTTGCGGGCAATCGCTTCGGCGCGCGTGCGTACGCGGAAAATTTTGACGAGGCGGCGCTTCGTGAGGCGATCCGGTACGCGCATCTTCGCGGCGTCGCGGTGCACGTCACGGTGAATACGGCGGTGGGCGATACGGAGCTTTCCGCGCTTGCCGATTATTTCCGTTTTTTGGAGGACGCGGGCGCGGACGCGGTGCTGGTACAGGACCTCGGCGCGGCGCGTTTGGCGCGGGAGGCGGCTCCGGGGCTGCCGCTTCATGCGAGCACGCAGATGACCGTGCACAATCTTGCGGGCGTTCGCGCACTGGAAGAACTCGGTTTCTCCCGTGTGGTGCTGTCGCGGGAGCTTTCGCTTTCGGAGATACGGACGATTTGCGCGGAAAGCAGCGCGGAAATCGAGGTGTTCGCGCACGGCGCGCTCTGCGTCTGCTATTCGGGCCAGTGCTTGATGAGCAGTATGATCGGCGGCCGTTCCGGCAATCGGGGACGGTGTGCGCAGCCTTGCCGGCTGCCGTACGCGCTCGTCGATGAAAACGGCAAAGACGTGCTGGAAGGCGCGGCGGGAAAATATCTGCTGTCGCCGCGTGATTTGAAGACGATTGAGATATTGCCGGAGTTGATGGCGGCGGGCGTCGCGTCGCTGAAGCTCGAAGGGCGCATGAAGCGCCCGGAATATGTGGCGGTGGCGACGGCGGCGTATCGCGCCGCAATCGACCGCGTCTTGGCAGAGACGCGGGACGAGTCGGCGGAGCGAGAGGAAGAACGGCGGCTCGCGCAGATTTTCAACCGCGACTTTACGACGGCGTACCTTTTGAAAAATCACGGCAAGGATATGATGAGCGACAAGCGCCCGAACAATCGCGGGCTGCTCGTAGGCCGTGTCGTTTCGTATGACGCAGGGGAAAAGCGCGCGCGGGTGAAGCTTTCGGAAGCGCTCGGCGCAGGCGATCAGGCGGACGTCTGGGTGAAGACGGGCGGCCGTGTGACGGAGACCGTGCGCGATTTGAAAGACGCGCGCGGGCGGGAGGTCGAGCGCGCGGCGGCGGGCGAGGAAGTTTCGTTTCCCGTTTCCCGCGCGGTGCATCCGCACGACCGCGTTTTCCGCGTTTACGACGCCGCGTTGACGGAGGAGGCGCGCGCTTCTTATACGGGCGCGCCAAAGCGCAGGACGCCGGTGCGTCTCGTCGTGAAAGCGGCGATCGGCGAGCCGTTTTTCGTGGCGGCGGAGGCAAAGGACGGCGCAAGGGCTGAAGCAATCTCGGACTATATTTGCCCGCAGGCGGAAAAACGCCCGCTGACGCGGGATACCCTTGAAGCGCAGATGGCGCGTATGGGAACGACGTCGTATGAGATGGAATCTCTTGCGGCCGATATTGACGACGGCGTGATGGTCCCGATGAGCGTGATGAACGAGACGCGCCGCGAGGCGCTCGCGCGTCTCGACGTGGAATGGCTCGCGCGTATGGCGTCAAAGCGGGCGGAAACGGCGGCGAAGGTTTCCGTGCCGATGCGGAGTGCGGAGAGGAACGTTTATCGGCGGGACAAGAATACCCTGCCGAAACTGATCGTTCATGCGGATACGCCCGAAAAAGCGCGGGCGGCGGCGGAAGCGGGCGCGGACGGCGTGCTTTACGGCGGCGACGCTTACGATCATCATTTGGTAACGGTTGACGAATATCGGAAAGTTTGGGAACTTTTGAAGGAGGAGGGGCGGCTCGTCGCCCTTGCGACGCCGCGTATTCTGCGGGAAGCATTCCTGCCGTCCTTTGCGGCGCTTCTGCGCGGCCTTTCGGACGCGCCCGCCGATGAGATCTGCGTTCATCATCTCGGCGCGCTTCGTATCGTGCGGGAATATACGGACTTGCCGGCCGCCTCTGATTTTTCGCTGATCGCGTACAACGCATTGACAGTGCGGGAATTGGCGGATCTCGGCTTTTCCCGTGCGACGCTTTCGCCGGAGCTCAATTTTGCGCAGATCGAGGCATTGACGCCGCAAAGCGTCTTGCCGCTGGAATGTATCGTTCACGGGCGGCTGGAACTGATGGTCTCGGCATATTGCGCGCTCGGAAGTTTTCTCGGGAACGTGGGAAGCGGCAAATGCTCCGCGCCCTGTGTGAAAGGACGGTTTTTCCTGAAAGACCGTACGGGCGCGCTGTTCCCGGTTACGACGGACGCGGGCTGTCAGATGCACGTCCTGAACTCGAAAATCTTGAGCATGCTTCCGCACGCGGGCAGATTCGCGAGGCTCGGCGTCGACCGGCTGCGCATCGACGGGCGGTATATGACGGCGCGGGAGATCGGCGAGATCGTGCGCGCCTATCGGGAATTCCTGTACTATGACGAAGAGCTTTCGGAGGCGCAGAAAGAACGCGCTCGTCGTATCGAGGGCGCGGACGTCACGCGCGGCCATTATTTCCGCGGCGTATTATAAGGAGCATTATGAAAGAAGAAACCCTACGAATATTGGAATATGAAAAAATCCTTTCCATGCTTGCGGCGGAAGCGGGCTCGTTTCTCGGAAAGGAGAAGGCGGCGGCTCTTACGCCGTCGTCCGACTTTGACGAGGTCGAGACGCGCCTTGCCGAGACGGCGGAGGCGCGGGACGTGCTTGCCGTTTCTTCGCCGCCCCTCGGCGCGATTCGCGATATTCGCGTCGCGCTGAAGAAAGCTGCGATGGAGGCGACGTTGGAAATCGAGGAGTTGTCCGACGTCGTCAGCGTGCTGTACGCGACGCGTGAGGCAAAGCGGTATTTCAAGGAACTTTCGCCGGAGTTGGCGCCGACGATTCGGGAGCGCGCGCGTCAGCTTGAAATCCTCGGTCAGCTTGAAAACCGCCTTGAAAACGCTATCGACGAGCACGGCGCTCTGCGTGACGATGCGAGTTTGACGCTGGCGAAGCTTCGGAAAGGCATTCGGGCCGCGCAGCGCAAGATCAAGGACGTGCTTTCGTCGGTGATTCATTCGACGGCGCAGCAGAAATATTTGCAGGACGCCATCGTCACCATCCGTGAAGACCGATATGTCGTTCCCGTCAAGCAGGAGTATCGCGGCGCGATCCCCGGCATCGTACACGACCAGTCGTCGACGGGCGCGACGCTTTTTATCGAGCCGATGGAAGTCGTCTCGCTGAACAACGAAATCAAGGAACTGACGCTTTCCGAGCGGCAGGAAGTCGCGCGAATCCTGCGCGGGCTTTCCGCCGATATCGGGCGCAACGCCGATATCCTGCAGGAAAATCTCGAAATCCTTGCGGGACTGGACTTCGCCTTTGCAAAAGCGCGGCTTGCGCGGAAACTGCGAGCCGCGCAGCCGGAGCTGAACCGTGAAGGGCGCGTCCATATCGAAAAGGCGCGGCACCCTTTGTTGGCCGACGAAAAAGTCGTGCCGATCGATCTTTCCCTCGGCGGAGATTTTCGTATGTTGCTCGTCACGGGGCCGAATACGGGCGGCAAGACCGTCAGCATGAAGACGCTGGGGCTCCTTGCGCTGATGGCGCAGTCGGGCCTTTTCATTCCGGCGGCGGTCGGCGCGGAAATGACCGTCTATCGCGAAATTTTTGCGGACATTGGCGACGAGCAGAGCATAGAGCAGAGTCTTTCCACCTTTTCCTCGCACATGGGCCATATCGTGCGTATCCTGGACGAGGCGGAGCGGGACGATCTCCTGCTGCTGGACGAGATCGGCGCGGGCACCGATCCCGAGGAGGGCGCGGCGCTGGCCATGGCGATCTTGGAGCGGCTCTTGGAAATCGACGTATCGACGGTCGCCACGACGCATTACTCCGAGCTGAAGACTTTCGCTTACGCGAGGGAAGGGGTCGAGAACGCCTGCGTCGAGTTTGACGTGGAGACGCTGCGTCCGACGTATCGGCTGCTTCTTGGCGTGCCCGGCGCGAGCAATGCGTTTGCCATCAGCGCGCGTCTCGGGCTTGCGAAATCGATCCTTTTGCGCGCGGAGGCGCTGATTCGCGAAGACCACGCGCAGTTTGAGAAAGTCGTCGGCGCGCTGGAACGCGAAAAGATCCTCTACGAAGAGCGCAACGCGGAAATCGCCGAGCGGAGCGCCCGGGCGAAAGAACTGGAAGAAAAGTGGCGCAAGCTCAAAGACGAGGTCGCGCGCAGGAAGACCGAGATCCTGAAAGCCGCGAAAAACGAGAGCGCTGCGTTGGTGCGGCGCACGCGGCGCGAGGCGGAGGATATTATCCAGAGCCTGAAGGAGCAGGCGAAAGAGCAGGACGAGAGGACGCGAAACGCGGCCATGCAGGACGCGCGCGGCCGACTTCGCGATATGGCGGACGAGGTGCGTCCCGGTTTTTCGTCGAATCCCGCCTATCGGGAAAAAGTGGACGTCGCGAAGCTCCAAGCGGGCGACGAGGTCTATATCGTTTCCCTCGACCAGCGCGGCACTGTGCTTGAAGTCAAGGGCAAGGAAATTCTCGTGCAGGTCGGCGTGATGAAAACGACGGTCAAGGCGGACGCGTGCCGGTTTGCCGCGCGGGCAAAAAAGGAGACGAAAGAGGCGGGAAGCGGCGCGCGCATGGCCTCGGGCACGCTGCTGACGAAGACCGCGTCGGTACGGAGGGAGATCGATTTGCGCGGCTGCCTTGTCGACGAGGGGGAGCAGCTTCTCGCGAAATTCATCGACGACGCGCAGCTGGCGGGACTCAAGGATATTCTCGTCATCCACGGCAAAGGCACGGGTGCGCTCCGGAAAGGGCTCCATGAATATCTGAAGGCGCATAAGAGCGTCCGCTCTTTCGCCATCGCCGACATGGATGAAGGCGGCCTCGGCGCGACGGTGGTAAAGCTGAAATAAAAGAAGAAAAGGCAGAGAGATAGCTTTGTTGTAATTATAATACGAAGGGCGCGGAGAAAAGTTCCGCGTTCTTTTTTTGGCTTTTCGTTATAAGGGGTGAGAACGATTTTTTGCGTGCAAAAACTGTTTGGAAAGTGCGGTGTTTCAGCTTGCGCGCGATAGCGACAAGTCATTTTTGCGAGGGAATCTGGGAAAAATTTTAAATTTTTTCCAGATTTTCTCCAAAAATGTCTTGCAGGGGGGGGACACTTGTGATATACTCCGAAATAGCCGAGGTCTCCAAGGGGAGAAACACGAGGAAACATGGACACTCGAGACAGACTCCTCACGGCGGACTAAGGCTGCCGAGGCGGGAATACCGCCAAACAATCTATTCTATTTAAGGAGGAGTTCTGTATGAAGAAGACTCTCGTATCCGCTCTGACGACGGCTCTCGTCGTTGGCGCAGCTTCGACGACGTTCGCTGCGGCGAACCCGTTCGAAGATGTCCCGGCCG
>JAFZRW010000014.1 GCA_017619685.1 Schwartzia sp. (in: firmicutes) | reverse complement strand
TGGCTCATTTTGCCTTCGATACATGCACGGGCCAGATTCACCTTTTCTTCCATCGTCGCTTTCTGTTTTTGTGGCATAATAAAACTCCCCTCATGATGACAGTTTTGTTTTTCACTGTCTCTCATAAGGGGAGCATATCAAATCATTCTTCCTGCGACAGCCCCTTTTCCATGTGCTATGGGATATTAAGAGGACAAAGAGCGTCCTCTTTGAAACGCCTTAAATCGGCTTTTGTCTCTCGACAAAAGCCGATTTAAGGCGTTATAATAAAATAATAGGCGAAAATGTGTGCGAGAGGGGGCGAGAATCGTGGCGGTAGTGCCGAAATTGAATACAATGAAATTTAATACGGAAATGCCGTTTCGCGTGGACGCGCCGTTTTCTCCGATGGGCGATCAACCGAAGGCAATCGAGGATTTGGCACAGGGAATCGAGAGCGGCATGGAGGCGCAGGTACTCCTGGGCGCGACGGGAACGGGCAAGACGTTTACCATCGCGAAGGTCATCGAGAGGGTACAGAAACCGACGCTTGTGATTGCGCATAACAAAACGTTGGCGGCACAACTCGCCAGCGAGTTCAAGACGTTTTTCCCCGATAATTATGTCGGCTATTTCGTCAGCTATTACGATTATTACCAACCGGAAGCGTATATTGCTTCGACGGATACATATATTGAAAAAGACGCATCAATCAACGACGAGATTGACGAGCTTCGCCATTCGGCGACGTGCTCGCTTTTCGAGCGGCGGGACGTAATCGTGGTGGCCAGCGTATCGTGCATTTACGGTCTGGGATCGCCGGAGAGTTATCATGACATGGTGCTGTCGCTTCACAAGGGGCAGGAAGTAGACCGCGACGCGATTCTCCGAAAACTCGTGGCGATTCAGTACGAGCGCAACGACGTCGGTTTTGACCGGGGGCGGTTCCGCGTGCGCGGCGATACGGTCGAGGTTTATCCTGCCGGATATAATAGCCGTGCGGTTCGTATTGAGATGTTCGGCGACGAGATCGACCGTATTTTGGAGTACGACGTGACGACGGGAGAAGTGTACGGAGAGCGCACGCACTCGATGATTTTTCCGGCGTCCCATTATGTGACGTCGAAATCGGATATGGAAATCGCGATGGGCACGATTCGCGAGGAACTGGACGAGCAGCTTGCTTTCCTGCGCGGGCATGGGAAACTGCTGGAAGCGCAGCGATTGGAACAGCGCACGAATTACGATCTTGAAATGATGCAGGAAATGGGTTATTGTTCCGGCATCGAGAATTACTCGCGCCACTTGACACATCGTAAGGCGGGCGAGGCGCCCTATACGCTGCTCGACTATTTCCCAGAGGATTTTTTGATCGTGATGGACGAATCCCATGTCACGATGCCGCAGCTTCGCGCGATGTACGCGGGCGACCGTTCGCGCAAGGAGTCGCTGGTGGAGAACGGTTTTCGTCTGCCGTCGGCTTTTGACAACCGTCCGCTGACTTTTGAGGAATTCGAGCAGCGAATCAATCAGATCGTATATATTTCGGCGACGCCCGCACCTTATGAGTTGAGGAAGGCGCAGCAAGTGGCGCAACAGATTATTCGTCCGACGGGACTTCTCGATCCGGTAGTCGAAGTGCGCCCGCTGGAGGGACAGATTGACGATTTGATGGGGGAGATCAAGAAGCGCACGGACGTCAATGAGCGTGTGCTTGTGACGACGCTGACGAAGAAAATGGCGGAAAACCTGACGGATTATCTGAAAGACGCAGGCGTCCGCGTCCGATATCTGCATTCGGACATCGCGACCATCGAGCGCGCGAAGCTGATTCGCGACCTGCGGGCGGGTGTATTCGACGTGCTTGTGGGCATCAATCTTTTACGTGAAGGGCTCGACATGCCGGAGGTATCGCTGATTGCAATCCTTGACGCGGACAAGGAAGGCTTCTTGCGCTCGGATACGTCGCTGATTCAGATTATCGGCCGCGCCGCGCGCAACGTTCACGGAAAGGTTATCATGTACGCGGACGCGGTGACGGATTCCATGCAGAGGGCTATCGACGAGACGACGCGCCGGCGTACGGTGCAGGAAGCGTACAACAAGAAGCATCGCGTCACGCCGAAGACGATCGTGAAGCCGGTCAAGGAACTGATCGAGACGACGCTCGTGGCCGAAGAACAGGCGGAATACGGAACCAAGAAAAAGAAGCACAAGATGACGAAGAAAGAAAAAGACGCGCTGATTCGCACGTTGACGAAGGAAATGCAGGACGCGTCAAGAGCGCTGGAGTTCGAGCGCGCGGCGGAGCTTCGGGATATGATTTTCGAGCTGGAAGGGAAGTAAGCATTATGGCTGAACAAAAGATACTATGCGGCCCTCTTGCTTATCCAACGATTGAAGAAGGACGCCAAAAGGCGCTCCGTTGCTGGAATGAAAAAATAACTTCCAATGACAGGAGCGCCACCATATCGGACAGCGACCTCAAGCCGTTTTTTCTTTCGGCGCTTTGCGCGTTACAGGATAAAGATTATCAAGCGGCCGAGAACGATCTGGAATACTATGGAACGCCTTTTGAAAGCGGATTTTTTGAGGTTTATCCGTATCTTTATTATTACAAGGCGATGATTGCTTACGGAAAGGGCGATTATTCCTTTGCGGAGCGGTACTTGCACGCATATCTTCGAGCCTATCCGCAGGCTGGCGAAGTGAACGAAATGGCTTATCTGCATTTGGGCAATGTGCATTTTCGTCAAGGGCAGATGGGGAAAGCGTTGGATGCTTATGAAACGGCGCTTATGCTGCGGAAAGATTTTCCGGAGGTGTCCGTTAATATCGGCTTGGCGGCGCGAAAACTGGGAGACGAGGAGACGGCGAAAGCTCTCGCGAAGGACGAAGCGCTATTTGAAAGGATTTTTCGGAAGGGAACGCTTTGTGAAAGTCCTTTGGAGTATAGTTTGGCGATTCCCGATAATCTTTCCATTTGGGAATGGCCGATTTTTATCAATTCGAGGGACAGGCTGGTTCCGCTGCGTCGGCTCGTGGACTGGCTGATTGCTGCAGGATACCGGCGCATATACGTCTTGGATAATGATTCAACGTATCCGCCTTTGCTGGAGTACTATTCCCATTTGGACGCGCATGAGCCGATGGTGCAGGTGCTTCGTTTGAAACGAAACCTGGGACACAAGGCGCTTTGGATGAGCGGCATATTGGATATCCTTCACGTTTCCACGCCTTATGTATATACGGATTCTGATGTCGTACCTTCGGAAGATTGCCCGTCTGACGTGTTGCAGGATATGTTGGACGCTTTACGGAAATATCGATTTCTGAAAAAGGTCGGCTTAGGGTTGAAAGTCGACGACATCACATTTTTTGCGGCGGAAAAAACACGCGAGGATGACGCGAAGTTTTATCGGTGCAAGATGGAGAACGACTTGTATTTCGCGTCTGTGGATACGACGTTCGCGCTGTATCGCAATTATCGTCATTATCATTTGCATATTGCCGCTCGAACATCGGGCAAAAGATTGGCGCGTCATTTACCTTGGTATTATGATTATGATCATTTGCCGGAAGATGAAAAATATTATGTGGAACATGCGAATAAATCCGCGTCACTGCTTCAACAAATGAAAGCGGGGATGTTCGGCGAATCGAAAGTGCCGCGCGATGTATGAAGCGGTATATACATATTTGGCGCAATGTTTTTATGGCAGAAAGAAAGGCTAATACGACATGGAAAACACCATTCGCATCCGCGGAGCGCGGGAGCATAACTTGAAAAATATCAACGTGGAGATTCCACGCGATAAGTTAATTGTGATTACCGGGCTTTCGGGCTCGGGAAAGTCTTCGCTTGCGTTCGATACGATTTACGCCGAGGGTCAGCGCCGGTATGTGGAATCACTGTCCGCCTATGCGCGGCAGTTTCTCGGGCAGATGGACAAGCCGGATGTGGATCTTATCGAGGGGCTTTCGCCGGCAATTTCCATCGATCAGAAGACGACGAGCCGCAATCCGCGTTCCACGGTGGGAACGGTCACGGAGATTTACGATTATCTTCGTCTTCTTTACGCGCGTGCGGGACGGCCTCATTGCCCGAATTGCGGAAAGCCGATTTCCCAGCAGACGCTCGACCAGATGCTCGATCAGATATTGTCGCTCGACGACGGTACGAAGCTATTGATTCTTGCGCAGGTCGTGCGCGGGAAAAAAGGTGAGCACCGCAAGGTTTTTGAGCAGATTCGCCGCGACGGCTATGTGCGGATGCGTGTGGACGGGGAAATCTACGACGCGAGCGAGGAACTTGTTTTAGATAAAAACAAAAAGCATACGATCGAGGTCGTCGTCGACCGGCTCGTTATTCGCGAAGGCATTCGACAGCGTCTTGCCGATTCGCTGGAAACGGCGCTGAAACTTGGCGGAGGCGTCGTCTATGTGCAGGTGGTGGACGGCGAGCTTTTGATGTTCAGCCAGAATTTTGCTTGCATCGACTGCGGCGTCAGCCTGCCGGAGCTTGCGCCGCGTATGTTCTCGTTCAACAGTCCTTTTGGCGCGTGCCCCGCGTGCAGCGGAATCGGCAGT
>JAFZRW010000013.1 GCA_017619685.1 Schwartzia sp. (in: firmicutes) | reverse complement strand
GGTGGAAGAGGTGTTCACGCGCGGAACCAGCGATTCGATCAATATCGCCTACCGTGCGAAAAATCGCGACGGCGAATACGTCTGGCTGAAAAGCCAGGGGCGTCTGCTTCGGGACGAAACTGGCAAACCGTACTTCTTGGGCGGCATCGTGAGCCGAATGGATCTCTTGAGTCAGGCGGACGGTATTACGGGTCTTTTGAATAAGACGCATTTTGAGCAGGCAATCAAGAAAGCGCTGAACGATTACGCGCATACGGGAATCGGCGGGCGCATAATGCTGCTGGGGCTCGACAACTTCCGCGCGGTCAACGAGTCGTACAATCGCTCTTTCGGCGACGCGGTGCTCCGTATGACGGCGCGTCAGCTTACGAATCTTTTGCCCACGGGGGCGATGCTGTTCAAGCTCGACAGCGACGAGTTCGGAATCATCCTGCCGGGGGCGAGGACGGGGCAGGTGGCGCAGGTATTCGGCGCGATTCAGGCGTGCATGGCGCGCCAGCAGACCATCGACGGCAAGATGTATTTTTGCACGATGTCGGCGGGCACGGTGGCGTATCCCGAAGACGGCAAAGAATATTACAAGCTGTTCAAGCATGCGGAGGCGGCGCTGCTTCTCGCGAAGCGCTCCGGCAAGAATCAGAATATGATTCTGACGCATGAACAGTACAACCGATACGTCCGTTCCATCTCGATGCGCGACAAACTGAAGACGAGCGTCGAAAAAGGTTGCGAAGGATTTCAGCTTTTCTACCAGCCGCAGATCGAGGCGCGCACGAAGCGGCTCATCGGCGCGGAGGCGCTGTTGCGATGGAAACAGCCTGAAGGGCGTATGGTCGCTCCGATGGAGTTCATACCGATATTGGAAGAGACGAAGATGATCCTGCCGGTGGGCAAATGGATCGTCGAGGAAGCGCTTCGCGCCTGCAAGAAATGGCGCGCCATCATACCGGATTTCAAGATGAGCATCAATGTTTCCTCGGTGCAGATTAAAGATATGACGTTCTTCCCTTTCGTGCGCGAGGCAATCCAGCGTATCGGCGTGCCGCCGAAGGCCGTCACGCTGGAGCTGACGGAGAGCACCATCGTTTCCGACTGGACGTTTATCAATCAGCAGTTCAGCGAATTCCGCACGCAAGGCGTGCAGATTGCGATGGACGATTTCGGCACCGGCTATTCGTCGCTGGCGTATCTGAAAAATCTTTCCTGCGACATCGTGAAAGTCGACCGCGCGTTTGTCAAGAATATCCTCGACAACGATTTCGACACGCGGCTCGTCGAATATACGGTGACGCTCTGTCGGAGCGTCGGAATCCGCACCTGCATCGAGGGCGTCGAGGAAAACGAGGTCTATGAGATAGTGACGAACCGCTGCGGCGCGGATTATATCCAGGGCTACCTGTTTGGGCGGCCTGTCTCGCAAGATGATTTTTACGCAACTTATTTGAAGGAGGGCGCGCATGACGCAGGCTAAGAAGGTGGAAGGAGTCTCGCTGCTCGGCTCGAAAACGGAAATTCCCTCCGATTACGCGCCGGAAGTTTTGGAGACGTTCGAGAATCGTCACAAAGAAAACGATTACTGGGTGAAGTTTAATTGTCCGGAGTTCACGAGCCTCTGTCCGATCACGGGGCAGCCGGATTTTGCGACGCTCTATATTTCTTATGTCCCGGACGTTCGCATGGTCGAGTCGAAGTCGCTGAAGCTCTATCTTTTCAGCTTCCGTAACCACGGCGATTTCCATGAGAACGTGGTCAACACGGTCATGAAGGATTTGATTCGGCTGATGGACCCGCGCTATATCGAGGTGTGGGGAAAGTTCCTGCCGCGCGGCGGCATTTCCATCGATCCGTATGCGAACTACGGCAGGCCGGGGACGAAATACGAGCAGCTCGCGGAGGAGCGGTTCCGTTTGCACGACATGGCCGGTATGGATCGGGTGGACAATCGGTGAGAGGTGGCAGCAATGAATAATATCCTGCGGAACGTCTTGATGCGGCGGAGCACGATGCAGTTCGACCCGCGGCCTATCCAGGACGAAGCGTTGATGGAGATATTGGAGGAAGGGAAGGTCCTTTCCAACGCGCCGAGCAATCAGGAATGGCATTTCACGGTGTTGCAGAATCGCGGGCTTCTTCGTCGCTTTCATGAACTTTACGAGCGGATCGTCGAGACGAAGGGCGGCGAAGCCGCGCGCGCGTCGGCGCAGGCCATCTCCGACATTCCCGTGCTGCTCATCATATCGGGGCGCAAAGGGGAAAATTATGTCGAGGACGCGGCGCACATGGTCTTTGGAAGTATGATGCTGGTCGCGGAGAAAGTGGGACTGGGCGCATGCTGGCTTTCGACTGCGGCCTCCACGTTCATATCGGAGGAAGGGGAGAAGCTGCTTTCGCAGCTCAGCATTCCTACAGGCTACACGCCGCTCTGCATAGGCGCTTTCGGCCATAAGCGCGTGCCGGCGACGACGCCCCGCGTGCTGTCGTCGGAAGACAATATCGTCAATATCATTAAATAAAACATGCGGACGGCGTCCGCTGGCGTGCGGCAGGTCGGTTTGCCTGCCGTCTATTTTTTTGAGGCGGAGAGACATGAAAAAAGCGGAAGTATTTGTGAATATCCCCGTGAAGCGCGTCGCGCAGGCGTATTCGTACCGTGTGCCGGAAACGCTCGCAAGGGTCGACGCTGGCTGGCGCGTGGTCGTGCCCTTCGGCGGACGCCGCGTCGAAGGCTTTGTCGTGGAAACGTCGGAAGTGGAAGAAGACGATCGGCTGAAAGACGTCGTCGAGACGGCGGACGACGAGGCGTGGTTTACGCCGCGCATGGTGGAGGCGTCGCGTCGCCTAGCGGCGTTTTATCTTTGCCCGCCTGCGGAAATCATGCGGCTTTTTATGCCCGGGAAAAGCGGCGTCCATATCGAGACGCGCTATGAGACGTGCGAGGTGCAGGAAGACGCGCCACTCTGGGGCGTGGAGACGTACCGGCGCGTATATGAAGCGGTCGCGTCGGCGGGGACGCCGCGCCTTTCGGAGCTTCGGCGGCTGACGCCCGAGTTTTCGGATATGTTGCCGGATCTTTTGGACACGATGATTCGCCATCGTTGGCTGAAAAAGACCTACGCGGCAAAGAAACGGTCGGCGGAGCGTTTTATCGAGACGGTTCGATTGACGCTCGCGCTGACGGAAGAGACGCGCGCGGCTTTTCGGCGGCGTCCGGCGCAGCTTCGGCTCGTTGAAACGTTGGCGGCGCAAGGTGGAAGCGCCGACGTGCCGTCGCTGCAGGAGAAAGGATTTTCGCGCGCGGTTATTCGCGCGCTGGCAGAAAGTGGAGCGGCGGAGCTGTCGCGTCGGCGCGTCCTTCGCGACAGCTATCGGGAGACGGAAAGCGACGACGGGAACGCGCCGCCGCTTTCGCGCGCACAGCAGGCGGCGCTCGATGCTATCCTTCCGGCGGTCGGCATGGGAGAGGCGCGGACGTTTTTGCTGCACGGCGTGACGGGCAGCGGCAAGACGCGCGTCTATCTTGAGGCGGCGATGCGCGCGCGGCGCATGGGAAAGCAGGCAATCGTGCTCGTGCCGGAGATCGCATTGACGGGGCAGCTGGTCCGGACGTTTCGCGCCTCGTTTCCCAACGATATGATCGTGATTCACAGCCGTCTCAGCGTCGCCGAGCGCAACGACGCTTTTTTCCGTATTCGTCGGGGCGACGCGGGCGTCGTCATCGGCGCGCGGTCGGCGCTGTTCACGCCGGTGACCGACGCGGGCGTCATCATCATGGACGAGGAACAGGACATGTCCTACAAGCAGGATGACGCGCCCCGCTATCACGCGCGGGTCGTCGCGGAGACGCTTGCGGAGCTGCACGGCGCGGCGTTGATTCTCGGCAGCGCTACGCCGTCCATGGAGACGTATTTTCGCGCGCAGGCGGGGGAGATTTCTTACCTTTCCATGCCGGAGCGCATCGGCGGACGCCCGCTTCCGTCGTCCGCGACGGTCGATATGCGCGCGGAGCTGAAATCGGGCAACCGCAAGGTGCTTTCCCGCGCCGTGCAGTCGATGCTGCGCGAGACGAAAGCGCGTGGGGAACAGGCAATCCTGCTTCTCAATCGTCGGGGATATTCGACCTTCGTCATGTGCCGCGACTGCGGGCAAGTCGTCGTCTGCCCCGAATGCGGCATGCCGATGGCGTATCACAAGAACGGCCGAATGCTCTGTCACCACTGCGACGTCCACGCAACGCCGCCGGACGTCTGCCCGAAATGCGGCAGCTCCTATATCCGCTATTTCGGTACCGGCACGGAAAAGCTGGAGGCGGAGCTTGCCGAGCTTTTGCCGGAGGCGCGCATCGTGCGCATGGACCGCGACACGACGCAGAAAAAATTTGCCCATACGGAAATATTGCGCGCGTTTCGCGCGGGCGGCTACGATATTTTGCTCGGTACGCAAATGGTCGCCAAGGGCCATGATATACCGAATGTTACGGCGGTCGTCATTATCAGCGCGGACGCTTCTTTGAATATGCCGGATTTTCGCGCGGCGGAAAGATGCTTCATGCTGATCACGCAGGCTTCCGGACGCACAGGGCGAGGGGAGACGCCGGGGCGCGTGCTCGTGCAGTGCTACT
>JAFZRW010000107.1 GCA_017619685.1 Schwartzia sp. (in: firmicutes) | reverse complement strand
GGAAGCGAATGCCGTGGCGGCGGAAGCCGGCATCACGGAGGTGCGGGCGGAGCTTCTGCCGCAGGACAAGCTGAAAGAAATGAACGATTTGCGCAACAAATACGGCGGCGTCATGTTCGTGGGCGACGGCATCAACGACGCTCCGGTCCTGGCGGGCGCGGACGAGGGCGCGGCGATGGGCAGCGGCGCGGACGCGGCCATCGAGGCGGCGGACGTGGTCTTCATGAATTCCGAGATGAGCGCGATTCCGAAAGCCATTGCCATCTCCATGGCGGTCAACAGCGTGGCCTGGCAGAACGTGGCATTCGCGTTGATCGTCAAGGTCATCATCATGGTGGCGGGTCTCTTCGGTTATGCGTCCATGTGGGCCGCGGTGTTTGCGGACACCGGCGTGTCTGTGCTGTGCGTGCTCAACGCCTGCCGCGTACTGTACAAAAAGTTCTGATAATAATAAAAATCTATTCATTTTAAAATATTTATATTGCAAAATGAATTTTGTTTGTATATAATGTAGACTACGTTAGGAATATCCTTTTTTCAAAGGGGCAGAGCCTCTTCAAAAAACATGGCAATATCGGGACATCTTCACATTTTCCTTCGCGAAGGGTCGAGGCACGGCAGGATCTTTGTCGAGTGCCGCCCGCAAGGCGCGGGAGAAAAGGGGGAGGCGTTTCGACTTGCAAATACATTTTTATTCTATCAATTTATAGGGGGAATTGGTTATGAAAAAATCACTCATCTCCGCGTTGACGACGGCGCTCGTCGTTGGCGCAGCCTCCACGACGTTCGCCGCGGCGAACCCGTTCGAGGACGTACCTGCCGATCATTGGGCGTACGATGCGGTAGCGCAGCTCGCTGCCGACGGGGTCATCGAAGGCTACGGCGACGGCACCTATCGCGGCGACCAGGAGATCACGCGCTATGAGATGGCGCAGATGATCGCCCGCGCCATGGCGAAGAATCCGTCCGGCGCCGACAAGGCGCTTGTCGACAAGCTGGCGGCGGAATTCGCCGACGAGCTGAACAACCTCGGCGTCCGCGTTGCCGCTCTCGAGAAGAAAGTGGACAACATGCTCTGGAAGGGCGAAATTCGTTTCAACTTCCGTAAACGGTCGTATGATAATGGTGATGCGAAAGCGCGTCAGGAGTATATCCAGCTTCGTCTGAAGCCGCAGATGAAGATCAACGAGCACTGGACGGGCCGCGCGATTATTTATTATGGCGGCATCAACGGCGCTGATCATCATCGGACGCTCTTCAAGCATTCGCAGAACATCGACGGCAACGACTTCCATGTGAAAACGATCAGTGCCGAAGGCACCTATGGCAACACGTTTATCGAGCTGGGCAAGCTCTGGCACTGGACGGACGTGGATGAAGGCATGGTTTACGATGACTCCGCGTTGGCGGGCGGTCGTGTGACCTTCGGCAAGGATTTGAAATTTGCCATTTCGGCAGGCCGCATGAACAAAACGACTCCCGCGTCTAGCTATGTGGGCGGTGAACTGACCTACAACAAGAACAATTTCAAAGCCGGCGTCGGCTACCATTATTTCAAGAACGATGAAGCATGGAATGCAACGTATGGCGACAAGACCGCCAACATTTGGACAGTCGGTCTCGGCTACAAGTTCGGCGATTTCCGGCTCTTCGGCACCTATGCGCAGAATAGCCAGGGCAAGAAAGAGGTTATCGGCAATCACGCCAGCTCTCAGCGCCATGCGTATAATATCAATCTCACTTACAAGGGCTCGAACGCAAGCAAGCCGGGCACTTGGGGCCTGGAGGTCGGGTATCACCACCTCGGTCAGTATGCTGCTCTCGTCCCGACGTATGACTACTTTGACACTAATACGAAGGGCTGGCATATCGCCGGCAACGTGACGCTGTTCAAGAATGTGCTTGGTTACATCGGCTATTCCGACGGCAAGCAGATCGACAACGACGTGAAAACCAAGGTTGTCTGGAGCCGCGTCCGCTTCCTCTTCTAAATTTCCACTCCTCTCCATAAATAAACAAAAAAGACGGCGTTCTCGCCGTCTTTTTTGTCGTCATAGCGGTTATTTTTCCGTCAGGCTGTGTCTGCGGAAGCTTGACGTAGCGATACTACGCCGTCGCTTCCGCTTCCTTGCCTGACGAAAAAATCCCTCGCTATGATGACAAGCGTGTCTCATCCTGTCTTGACAATAACCTAAAAATCCGTATAATAAAAAGCAAGAGGTCAGCCGATTCTTAGCGGTGTCGGTTCTCCTCATCATAGTAGATTTTGAAGAAGACCGCACAGCCTATGCGGTTTTTTTCATGCCCGAATTACTTCAGATATGAAAGGAGCGCCACGATTAGGAGTCCGAAACCTATCATCAAAGAAAGCGCTTCGTAGACCGTCACGGGCATCACCTCCCTCACGGGAGAAAACCGACTCTCGACTGCCTCTTGCGGATAGTATAACAGAAAGTAAAAATAAAAGCAAACAAAAAGACGGTTTTGCCGTCTTTTTGTTTGCTTTTATTTTTGCTTACGGTTCGTTTGTTTCTGCCGCCACGATGGAAATTCCGTTTTTGTCGGCGAGGGCGACGACTTCTTCACGATCCACGAGGAGCGTGCGCCCCGCTTCGATGGCGAGGACTTTCGCGCCGACCTCTATCATCGTTTCGACGGTCTTCAGTCCGGCAGCGGGTACGTCGAATCGTTGATCCTGCGCGGGCTTTGCCGTTTTCACGACCACGGCGCCGCCTCGTGCCAGCGCGCCGCCGCGCGCGATGCAGGCGTCTGTGCCTTCGATGGCTTCCAGCGCCATGACCGCGAGGCCTTTGACAACGACGGTCTGTCCTACGTCGAGACGTCCGAGCTCTTTTGCCATGCGGAGCCCAAATGCGATATCCTTTTCTTCGTCGGTCGTCGGTTTGCGCTTTGTCAGGCAGCCCGTTTCCGGCATCAAAAGGCGGATCAGCACCGTCTGATCGAGGACCTCGATGCCGGCCTTGTTCAGCTCCCGGACGAAGCCGAGCATGATTGTATCGTCCTTGCGGTTCGGCAGCGTCGCGAGGAACGTGACCATCTTGAAGTCGGGCAGCTCGTGCTTTCCGTTCATCAGGAGCTCTTTTGTGACCTTGCCGAGCATGGTCACTTTTTTTATGTCGTTTTGCTGCAAATACTTGAGGATACCGCCAAGCTTTGCGATGTTGATATATCGAAAGTCTGCGCACTCCGCCGCGAGATTTTCGTCCGTCTCGGGCAGGAGGCCGACGGCATAGACTTCATAGCCTGCCGTTTTCGCCGCCCGTGCGAACTCGATGGGCAGGCGCCCTGTGCCCGCAAGCAGTCCGATTTTTTCCATCGATCACACCTTGTCCGCGTCGTGGTGGCTTCGGCAGATGCCGCGCTCTGCGTCGCGCAGGAAGCGGAGGAAATGCTCGACTTCTTCGCAGGAATCGACTTCCTGCTCGATGACGGTAATCGCTTTTGCCAGCGTCAGTCCGGAACGATAGAGAAGTTTGTACGCTTTTTTGAGCGCGCGGCGCGATTCCATCGAAATGCCCGCGCGCGTGATGCCGACGTTGTTCAGCCCGTAGACCTGGGCGGGCTGGCCGTTGACGATGGTATAGGGCACGACGTCCTGCACGAGGCGGGACATGCCGCCGACCATGGCGTTCCGTCCGATTTTTACGAATTGATGAACGCCGGTCATGCCGCCGATGACGGCGTTATCCTCGACGACGACATGGCCCGCAAGCATGGCCGCGTTGGACATGATGACATGATTGCCGACGAGGCAGTTGTGCGCGATATGGACGGTCGCCATCAAAAGACAGTCGTTTCCGATGCGCGTTTCCTGCCCTTCGCCGGTGGCGCGGTGAATCGTCGTGCATTCGCGGATCTTTGTGCGGTCGCCGATGCGCACATAGCTTTTTTCGCCGCAGGACTTCATATCCTGCGAGGCCTCTCCGACAGAGGCGAAAGAAAAAATCTGGCAGTCCTCGCCGATGGTCGTCCAGCCCGTGACAAGGGCGTGGGACGCGATGACGGTGCGGTCGCCGATCTCGACGTTCGGCCCGATGACGGAAAATGCGCCGATCTCGACGTCCTTTCCGATGCGCGCGCCCGGCGCGATGACTGCAGTTTCATGTATTTTTGAGCCTTTTTTTTCTGCGCTCACTGGATTCAACTCCTTTGCCGCTTCCTGACGGCGTCTTTTGGGAAACAACGATTAAATCGATTCGTGCATCTGTCGAGGGATTTTTTCGACTGTCCAGGAAAAGCACTCGAAGGCGTAGCAGAGCTACGTCGAGAGGGATTTGACGACGACAGGCGGAAAAAGACCCGGCAGAGGTGCGGAGAGAGTTATTCGGTGTTTCCTCGCATCCTTGCAGTGGAACGACGTGCCAATACGCCGTACAACCTTATAGTCGCCGCCTTGGAAGATTTGCGGCGGGCGATATGGGAGAAAAATCGGGCGTTTCGCTCTGATTTTCCTGGTTTCGCACGTTTTTCCGTAGGATTAGGATTGAAAATCGCCGTTTTCCGGCTTCTTCAGCGCAAAGATGAAGTCGGCAGTGGCGGCAAGCTTGTCCTCCACATAGGTATCGGCGTGCAGTTTGCCGAAGTTTTTCTTGACGACGTTGACGATGTGCGCTTTCATGATGAGCTGATCGCCCGGAATGACCTGACGCTTGAATTTGACGTTTTCCATGCCGCCGAAGAGGGCGATCTTGCCTCGGTTTTCCTCAGGGTAGAGCATGGCGATGCCGCCGACTTGCGCCATCGCTTCGAGAATGAAGACGCCGGGCATGATCGGATTGCCGGGGAAATGGCCGGGGAAGAACGGCTCGTTCAGCGTGACGTTCTTGATGCCGACGCCGGACTCGAACGGTACGAGCTCGATGATGCGGTCCACGAGGAGCATCGGCGGACGATGCGGAAGGATTTTCTTGATGTCTTCCGTATTGAGCTGGATCATGATGATTCTCTCCTTTATGTGTTTATTGATTCATCATACGCATCTCGCAAATTGCAGTACGAATTAAAAATTCTAACTGCCATTAAACGCGATAGGCGGCGTAGATTTTCTTTGCAAGCGCCGTATTGAGCGCATGGGCGGATTTGACGGCGACGACGTGGCCGCGCACGACGCCGGCAAGCCGAAGGTCGCCGATGACGTCGAGCACCTTGTGTCGAACGAGCTCGTCCGGATAGCGCAGCGTGTTCAGCCAGCGCTCGTCGTTGTAAACGATGACGTTCTCGAGCGTTCCGCCGAGGCCGAGGCCCGCTTTCCTGAGCGCTTCGACTTCGCCTTCATAAGCGATGGTGCGCGCAGGCGCGATTTCCTTTCGGTAAGCGTCCGGCGTAACGTCGACGTCTGTGTATTGCGTGCCCGCCAACGGGTGCGGATTCAGCGAGGTGAAAGAGACGCGGAATCCGTCGTAAGGCATGATCAGGACAAACCGGTCGCCGTCGTCTACACGCAGCACACGGTCGACGGCGATGACGTCCCGCTCCTCGTCCTGCGTCTTTACGCCCGCTTTTTCCAGAAGGTCGAGGAAGACGAGAGACGCGCCGTCGGCAACGGGCGGCTCTTCGCTGTCGAGCTCGACGATGCAGTTGTCGACGCCTGCCGCGGAAATGGCGGACATCAGATGCTCGATGGTGAAAAAACGGACGCCGTCTTCCTCAATGGTCGTAGCGCGTACTGTCGCCGCTACGTTTGGCGCGGCGGCGCGTACGGAGGGACGGTCCGCGAGATCGGTCCGGCGGAACAGGACGCCTGTGCCGGAAGACGCGGGAAGAATCCGCATGTGGACTTCGCGGCCGGAGTGGAGCCCGACGCCGGAATAAGTGATTTCCGAGGCTAAAGTGGTTTGATGCTCCAAAGAAGCACCTCCTTTCTTTCCTATTATAGAAATCCTGCATATTTTAATGCGTCTGGGAATTTTTCCGAGAGTTTGCGGCGAAAGCGCTGATTCCAAAATCGTCGGACGTATTGTTTCGCCATGAAGTCGAACCAGTACATCAGGGGAATCGTCGCGTGGGTGCCCAGTCCGTCGATGACGCGCAAGCGGAAAGCGTCCGGCGCGGTCTTTTGCACGAGGAAATTGTCGGGATTCGGATCGGAGAGGATGACGCGCTCATCCATCAACAGTCGCCGCAGTTTCGGGAGCGCGGTCTCGGCGATTCGTTCCGCGTCCTCGCCGGAAAGCATATCCGCCAGCGTAGCGGAGGCCGCGCCGTCGTAATCGCGGATACATTCAAAGAGGAAGCCTTCGCCCAGCGTCGTTTCCACAGGGCCGTAGTAAACGGGAATCGCGCCGTCCGTAAGGCCGTGCCGCTTTCTGACTTTGCGGTAGGAAAGCTCCCGCCGCCAGTCGTTGTTGTCGTTCTCTATGATCTTGACGCAGAGCGCCGCGTCGTCAGGGTGCGCGTAGACGGCTTTGCTCAGGCCACGCCCGATCAGCGACGCGTCCGAGAGGGGGAGAGGCGTTGATCCGTGATTTTTTGCGGTCATTGCACTTCGTCCTTGTCCGTTTTGCGGAACTGCAGATGATAGAGGTCCGCGTAGAGGCCGTCTTTCGCGAGCAGTTCTTCATGGGTGCCGTGCTCCACGATTTGGCCGTGATCGACCACATAGATCTGGTTCGCGTCGAAGATCGTTGAAAGCCGGTGCGCGATGACAAAGGAGGTACGTCCGATCATCAGACGGTCGAGGGCGGCCTGTACGATTTTCTCGCTTTCGGTGTCGAGGGCGCTGGTCGCTTCGTCGAGGATCAAGATGCGCGGGTCTTTCAGGAGCGCGCGGGCGATGGCGATGCGCTGGCGCTGGCCGCCCGAGAGCGTGAGGCCGCGTTCGCCGATTTCCGTATCGTAGCCCTGCGGAAGCTCCATGATGAAGTCGTGGGCGTTCGCGTCGCGCGCGGCCGCCTCGATTTCTTCGTCCGTGGCGTCGAGTCTGCCGTAGCGGATATTTTCGCGTACCGACGAAGAAAAGAGCATCGTTTCCTGCGGCACGATGCCGATCATGGCGCGCAGCGAGGCAATCGTCAGATCGCGCACATCGCGGCCGTCGATAGAGATCGAACCGCCGATTACGTCGTAGAAGCGCGGAATCAGATTCGCAATGGTGGACTTGCCTGCGCCCGACGGCCCGACAAAGGCGATAACCTGGCCCGGTTCCGCCGAGAACGAGACATGAGACAGCGCGGCGGGGCCGTCCGAAGCATAAGTAAAACTGACGTCCTGGGCGGATACCGCGCCGGAGACGGTCGCGACGTCGATCGCGTCAGGCCGGTCCGCTACGGTTTCCTCCAGGTCGAGCACGCCGAAGACGCGCTCGGCGCCCACCATGCCGCGCTGGATATGCACATAGGCGCGAGAAAGACGCTTGATCGGATTGACCATATTGATCGCGTAAGTCAGGAACGCGACGAGGGTACCCGCCGTAATGCGTCCGTCCACGACTTCCTTGCCGCCGAACCAAATCAGCGCCGTCGCGGCCGCCGCAGAGATGAATTCAATCGTAGGCGCAAGCATGCTGGAAATGCGCACGTTTTTCATCGTCGCCGCGAAATTCCGCTCGTTTTGTCCGTAGTAGCGCTCGGATTCGTAAACCTCGCGGCCGAAGGCCTTTACGACACGTTCGGCGGACAGGATCTCCTGCATCATCGACGTGATTTCCGACAGGCGTTCCTGTATCGCCGCGCCGGAAGCCCGGATCATTTTTCCGAAGATCTTGATGGACTGCGCTACGAGGGGAACGGTGAAAAGGGTCAGGAGCGAGAGCTGCCAGTCGAGCACGAACATCATGACCAGCGAACCGATGAAGATCGAGCCTTCCGTGACGAGGTCGATCAAGCGACTCACAAGGGCGTCCTGCACCACCGCCACGTCGTTTGAGACGTAGCTCATCAGCTCGCCCGTCTTGTGACGGTCAAAATAGGAAATCGGCAGTCTCTGGAATTTCGTGAACAGCG
>JAFZRW010000106.1 GCA_017619685.1 Schwartzia sp. (in: firmicutes) | reverse complement strand
GCGGGCGCGCTTGGTAACGACGCCGATTTTTGCGAGAGCGTCCCATGACAGCGCGGCGGCTTGCCGGGCGCGGGTGATGCGCCACGCGCTTTTCACGCCGACGCCGGGAACGCGGAGCAACAGCTCGTAAGGAGCGCGGTTCACTTCCAATGGGAAGATTTCTTTGTGACGGAGCGCCCAATGGCATTTCGGGTCGAGATACGGGTGCAGCCGCCCCTCCGTCCCGTCGAAAAGCTCTTCGGAGGAAAAACCGTAAAAACGAAGCAGCCAGTCGGCCTGATAGAGCCGATGCTCGCGCCAGAGCGGAGGCGGCGTGCCGATAGGGGGGAGGGCATGTACGTCGTTCACGGGAACATAAGCGGAATAAAAGACGCGCTTCAGGCGGTAGCGTGTATAGAGGGCGGAGGTCAGCGTCAGGATATGACGGTCGCTTTCATTTGTCGCGCCGACGATCATCTGCGTGCTTTGTCCTGCGGGAGCGAAGCGCGGCGCATGACGAAACCGGACGAGGTCGCGGCGGTTTTCGTCGATGCCGCCGCGAATCAAAGACATGGGGCCTAAAACGGCGGTCTTCGTTTTGTCCGGCGCGAGCCGTCGGAGGCTTTCGCCGGAAGGCAGCTCGATATTGACGCTCAAACGGTCGGCAAGCAGCCCGAGACGGCGGACGAGCGCGGCGTCGGCGCCGGGAATCGCCTTTGCGTGGATATAGCCGGAAAAGCGATATTCCTCGCGCAGGAGGCGAAGCGTCTCGATCATTGTTTCCGATGCGGCGTCGGGCGACCCGGCCACGCCGGAGCTGAGAAACAGTCCTTCGATATAATTTCGCCGATAAAACGCAATCGTAAGCTCCGCCAGCTCGCGAGGGGAAAAGGCGGCGCGCCGAGTGTCGTTCGAGCGGCGGTTCACACAGTAGGCGCAGTCGTAAACGCATACGTTTGTCTGGAGTATTTTTAGCAGTGAAATGCAACGTCCGTCTCCTGCAAAGGAATGGCAAATACCGCACGCCTCCGCGCTCCCGATGCCGCCGCGTTTTGCCGTTTTCTGCGCTCCGCTGGAAGTGCAGGCCGCGTCATATTTTGCCGCGTCGCTCAGGATGTGGAGCTTTTCCATCGTGTCCATCACAAGCTCATCCTTCCGAAAAAATGTTCTCTTCCTATTATATTAGGAACAGATGTTCTTGTAAAGGGCGGAGGGCATAAAAAATGGACTGTCGCAGGAAGCGTTGTTCTTCCTGTAGCAGCCCAATTTTGTAATCAAGAAATTTTCTGTCAAATCGTGAGGCTCTTGTCTTGCATGTGATTTCTTTGAGTATATTTTTGCCATGAAAAAATTTGGAGTACAAATTTTGTACTCCAAATTTTTTATGCAACAGCCGAGCGAGAACGGATTCAAATTTTTGGCATTATAATAATTGTTAAAATATAAAGTACACCTATCGTCTTCGACGCTCTTTTCCCGACGTCATGTAATAATTGCGCTTATATTCATACATTTTTTGGTCTGCGTTTTTGATCAAAGCGGCGATGTCCTGATGGTCGCGACTGCTTGCCATGCCATAGGAGATGGACAGGCCGTTCTTATAACTTCCTTTCCACTCCGCGGTCAGTTGTTCAAGGACCGTGATGCGGCGTTGCATTGTTTCCGGCGGCTCGGTCGCGATTACACAAAATTCATCCCCGCCAAGACGATATATCGTGTCGAGGCCGTCGAACGCACGGCGGAGACATTCCGACGCTCCGAGAATAAGCTCGTCGCCCGCTTTGTGTCCATAGGCGTCGTTTATCGTTTTTAGCTCGTTGATATCGCACATCAGTACGCAGTAATCCTTCGGAAGGTCTTTGGAAAAAGAATCTATGACCGCTTCAAAGGCGCGCCGGTTCCCAAGCCCTGTCATCCCGTCATGATCGGATATGTGTTTCAAGGTTTTATTGGAATCGCGCAGTTGGAAAAACATATCGACAAACTTGGCGACAAAGCATGACATAAGAATGAACAGGAAGCCTGCGGCAATATGTTGCCCGATGGAGCTCCAACCGTTCTTTGGCCGCAGGGATAATTCCCATGTGAGATTCCTGACGGCGAAACGGTTTTTCACAGCGTCGTCTCCAAGCGTTCCGACGCTTTTCATGGTATGCGCTTCTCCCTTGTCGTCGATATAGGACAGCTCGTAATCAATCCCCAGGCTTTCTAAATGTTTAAGCTTCAGCGCCTCGATCAGTTTGTCAAAATCAATGGTGACCGTCACGAGCCCCCACAGCTCCGGCTCATCGCCCACCGTCAGCATGACGGGCGTTCTTCCTGCCATGCCTATCCCGCCCTGAATCAGTTCAAAGGGATTGGTCAAGACAGTATCGCCTTTTATATAGGCGTCCTTGGCTTCGGCATTTCCCTTTTTGTTCAAATCCATAAAATCGAACCCGATTAGGTTTTCATTGTCTTTGTAAGGGTATACGTCCGATACGACCCCGTGCGGAGCGATGGCAAGATTTTTCAGGGCTACGCCGGTTTCCAGCCCAACGGAATCATAAACGCTTGCGGCAATGTCGTTGAAAAAATCCGTCTTTCCGTGATGGTTCTGTACCAGCGCTTTCAACGTATTGGTTCTTGCCATGATGCAGTCGATCGTTGTCACGATGTGATCGGATTCGTTGGCCGCGATGTATCCGTAACGCACTTTCTCCTGCGCGATGTTCTGGTTCAGCAATATAAGATAAATCGAAGACAAAAGTATAAACGTCAACAGAAAAGGGAGAACGATGGTTGTCATTTTCCCTTTTTGCGTTTGCGTTTTTCTGTTATATGTCATCGCCGGCCCCTTTCCGCTCTTTTATGAG
>JAFZRW010000105.1 GCA_017619685.1 Schwartzia sp. (in: firmicutes) | reverse complement strand
AAAGAAACCTGCTCCAAAAGCTTTTCCATGATCGTATGCAGACGGCGCGCGCCGATGTTTTCCGTCTGCGCGTTGACTTCGCAGGCCATCGCGGCGATGCGCTGGATCGCGTCGTCGGTGAAGGCGAGCTCGACGCCCTCGGTGGCGAGAAGCGCCTGATACTGTTTCAAGAGCGCGTTTTTCGGCTCCACGAGGATACGCCGGAAATCCTCCTCTTTCAACGAGTCAAGCTCGACGCGGATCGGGAAGCGTCCCTGCAATTCCGGAATCAAGTCCGACGGCTTCGCCGTGTGAAACGCGCCCGCTGCGATGAAAAGCACATGGTCGGTCTTCACGGGGCCGTATTTCGTCATGACCGTCGAGCCTTCGACGATCGGCAGGATATCGCGCTGCACGCCTTCCCGCGATACGTCATGCCCGCTCGACTGTCCGTCCTTGACCGCCACTTTGTCGATCTCGTCGAGGAATACGATGCCGCTGCGCTCTGCGGCCTGGATGGCCTCGGTGGAAACCTCGTCCATGTCGACGAGTTTCGCCGCTTCTTCCTGCGCGAAGATCTTCCGCGCTTCCTTGACCGCCACTTTACGATGTTTGTGTTTTTTCGGCATCAAGCCAGAAATCATGTCCTGCAAGTCGCCGCCCATGCTCTCAAGGCTTGAGCCCGCGAACATGCCGACCATCGGCCGTCCCTGATCTTCGACCTCGATCTCGATCAGCTCGTCTTCCAGCTCGCCCGCGTCGAGGCGCTTCTTGCACCACGCGCGCCCCGCCTTGTATTTCGGCTCGGCGTCTTCCTCGGCAACTTTCGCCGCCGCGCTGTCCGCCGCGCCGAAAAGACGTCCCAGCGGATTCGTCGACGGCTTCGTTTCCGGCACAAAGGTGTCGAGGATTCTTTCTTCGGCGAGCTGCTCCGCTTTTTCGCGCACCTCTTCCATGCGCTCCTTGCGCACCATGCGCACCGCCGTTTCCGCGAGCTCGCGCACAATGGACTCGACGTCGCGGCCCA
Source organism: Schwartzia sp. (in: firmicutes) (assembly GCA_017619685.1). GTDB lineage: Bacteria > Bacillota > Negativicutes > Selenomonadales > Selenomonadaceae > RUG12372. The sequence goes on along the minus strand of JAFZRW010000105.1, from coordinate 2,440 downwards.
CATAGCCGACCTCGGTGAATTTCGTCGCCTCGACTTTGACAAAAGGCGCTTTGACGAGCTTCGCGAGGCGGCGGGCGATTTCCGTCTTGCCCACGCCCGTGGAGCCGATCATCAAGATGTTTTTCGGGATTACGTCGTCCCGCATCGCGTCGTCAAGCTGACGGCTGCGCCAGCGATTGCGGAGCGCGAGCGCGACGGCGCGTTTCGCCTGCGCCTGTCCGACGACGTATTTATCCAGTTCCTCGACGATCTGACGAGGCGTCTGTTCATTGATCTGCACTTAAAAAACTCCCTTTTTGCCCTGATTAGTCAAGTTCTTCAACTTTAATATTGTGATTCGTGTAAACGCAAATGTCGGCGGCGATGGAGAGCGCCTCCTGCGCCATTTCCGACGCGCTCATCGAGGAAGCGTGCCGCTTCAGCGCGCGCGCCGCCGCCAGCGCGTAAAACCCGCCGGAACCGATGGCGGCAACTTCGCCGTCCGGTTCGATGACTTCGCCGTTGCCCGAGATCATCAAAAGCGTCTCGTTGTCTGCGACGAGGAGCAGCGCTTCCAAACGGCGGAGCACTTTGTCCGTGCGCCATTCCTTCGCGAGCTCCACAGCGGAACGAAGAAGATTTCCGTTGAATTCTTCGAGTTTCGCCTCGAATTTCTCAAAAAGCGTAAAGGCGTCGGCCACCGAACCGGCAAAGCCCGCCAGCACGCTGCCGTGGTACAGGCGACGCACCTTGCGCGCATTCGCTTTCATCACGGCGTTCTGCCCGAAGGTCACCTGTCCGTCTCCGGCGATGGCTGTTCTGCCGTCGTGCCGAACCGCGACGATCGTGGTCGCGTGAAATTCGTTCCGTTGTTCCATGACGCTCCTCCTCCGATCATGCTGCTTCACACCGTTTCCAAAAGAATATTTTCCCGCGAAAACCATGTGGGCAATCAAGAAATATTATCAAATTCTCGAATCCCTTGTCTTGCAAAGGATTTCCATATGTCCGGTTCTATCGGCAAAATTTAAGAGTAAGAAATTCTTACTCCTAAAATTTCCCCATCGATTCCTTGAACCGCTCCATCGCAGAAATGGCGCGCTCCGCCAGCTTTTGTTTTTTCATTCTCTTATCCCGAATTCGCTCCGAAAGTGCCGGCAGCAATCCAAAATTCACGTTCATCGGCTGGAAATGCAAAGGGTCCGCCGTCGTGATGTAATGCGCGAGAGCGCCGTGGGCCGTTTCCTGCGGGAACGCTTCCGGCGAAAGTCCCTGCACGATGCGCGCGGCGTTCACGCCTGCCATCAGTCCCGCCGCCGCCGACTCGACATAGCCCTCAACGCCGGTCATCTGCCCCGCGAAAAAAATGCGGGGATCGTCGGCAAGCTGCATCGTCGGGCGCAGCACGAGAGGCGAATTGATGAACGTATTGCGGTGCATGACGCCGTAGCGGGTAAACTCCGCATGGGCAAGCGCCGGAATCATGGCGAAAACGCGCCGCTGCTCCGGCCATGTCAGATGCGTCTGGAAACCGACGATATTGTACAGCGATCCCGCCGCGTCGTCCTGACGAAGCTGCACGACGGCATAAGGCCGCTCCCCCGTCTCGGGATTCTCAAGTCCCACAGGCTTCATCGGACCAAACAGGAGCGTATCTTTTCCCCGCGCCGCCATGACCTCGGCGGGCATACAACCCTCGAAGAAAATTACTTTCTCGAAGTCGTGCGTCGGCGCTTTTTCCGCGTTCACGAGCGCGTCCCAAAAGACCTCGTATTCTTCTTTCGTCAACGGGCAGTTGATGTATGCCGCTTCTCCTTTGCCATAGCGCGAGGCACGATACGCCCGCGTCATATCCACCGAGTCCAGCGTCACGATCGGCGCGGCGGCGTCATAAAAATAAAGGCCTTTGACGCCCGTCAGGCGCGCGACGTCCTCCGCCAGCGCGCCGTCCGTCAGCGGACCGCTGGCGACACTCGTCGCCGCGCCTTCTTCGCGCGGCACGGCGTCAAGGCGGGCATGACGCACCTCGACGAGCGGGTGATTTCCAACGCGCTCGGTGATATACCGGCTGAACCCTTCGCGGTCGACGGCCAATGCGCCGCCCGCAGGTACGCGGGTCGCGTCGGCGGCCTCCATGACGACAGAGCCGAGGCGACGCATTTCTTCTTTCAATACGCCGACGGCATTTTCCAGTCCTGCCGCCCGCAAAGAGTTGCTGCAAACAAGCTCGGCGAAGCCGCCCGTCTTATGCGCGGGCGTCGTCTCCCCGGGGCGCATCTCATACAGCGTCACCGGAACGCCGCGCTGCGCCGTCTGCCAAGCCGCCTCGCTGCCCGCCAGCCCCGCGCCGACGACGATGACGCGATGAATCTTGCTTACGGTATCCATCGTTATTTCTTTTTCGCGGCGGTCTTCTTCGCCGCCGTCGTTTTTTTCGCGGCCGGCTTCTTCGCCGCCGTTT
>JAFZRW010000104.1 GCA_017619685.1 Schwartzia sp. (in: firmicutes) | reverse complement strand
GGGCCCGCGCCGGGCGCACTGTAAATCAGCGTCGAAATCGGCGTCGCAAGCATCAGCACGATGATGAACGCCGGAAAACATACAAAATGAGAAATGCGAATACCCGCGGCGGACTGCTCGTAAATGCGCGCCTTATCCCCCACTGCCCGCGCCTCGGACAGCGCCGGAATGATGCTGACCGCCAGCGACGCCGTAATGATCGTCGAAAGATTGATGAGCGGCACCGCCATACCCGTCAGATAGCCGAAAAGCTCCGTCGCCTGATTGACCGTGTAACCCGCGACCTCAAGACGCTGCGGCACGATAGCAAGATCGAGATTCGACACGACGGGGAGCATGATGCTCGCCGCCGACACGGGAAGCGCCAGCTTGAACAAACGATGAAGAATTTTCCAACAGGATTCCTGCTCCACGTCCGTCTTCGGCAACAGCTCCTCCGGCGTATAGTCGCGCCGAATGTCGCGATCGAGCTGCCAATGGTACCAGACCAGCACGATGAGCCCAGTCACCGCACCTGCGCACGCGCCAAAGCTCGCGCCCGCCGCCGCATACTCAAGCCCCATCGGCAGGAACAACCGCGCCAGGAGCACCATCGTGATCACACGGAAAATCTGCTCAACGATCTGCGAGACCGCCGTTGGCGTCATGCGCTGCCAGCCCTGCAAATACCCGCGCGAGCTCGCGAGCAGCGTCACGAAGAAAATCGCCGGCGCCAGCACGACCACGGAATAATACGCACGCGGATCGCGAATGAATTGATACTCGATCAGCCACCCCGCGCCGAAATACGTCAACAATGAAAACAAGATGCCTGTAACCAGCATCAGCATCATCGAAATGCGGAACACCCGCCGCGCGCCCCAGATATCCTTGACCGCCACGCGCTCCGCCGTGATAATCGAAATCGCCACCGGCACGCCCGCCGTTGAGACGGAAAGCGCGAAAAAGTAAATCGGGAACGCCATCTGATACAGACCGATTCCCTCGCCGCCCAAAACGCGGGACACAAAAATCCAATTCAGCGAACCGATGATCTTTACGACGATGCCGGCAATCGTCAGGATAAACGTGCCCTTCATCAAGGACTCGCCTTTAGTGGACTTATTCTCTTTTTCTTCCTCCATTGCCGTCACCACCCTTCTCTTTGCAAAATATAGCTTGTCCATATTCCCATAGGTATCGTTGTCTAGCTTTGCATAGGCGATTCGCACGCAAGCAAAGCTTGCGGCTCTCTGCCTAAGTCGACGTAGTACCACTACGCCTCCCTCCTCCGCCTTGCCTATGAAAATTTGTCCAGCGCTCTATTTCTTTTCTTCACTAATATTTTAGTCTTTGCAAACGCACTGTTTCTCTATATAATGGATATGACAGCTAATTTTTCAGCTCTCTATTTTGCTCCATACATACCGATGATTATACCATTTATCCGTTTTCGTTTCCAGTAAAATCAAGAAAATTGAGGTAAACTTATGAAGATCAATCTGATTCCCTTCGATATGGCCGTCGGGCGCCAAAAGCCGGAAAACATCATCCACCGGGAAAACGACTGCCCGTTCTGCCATCCCGAAGGATTGACGGACATATATGCGACGACCGAAGGCGGTATCATCCTGCTGAAAAATAAATTCGACGTGCTCGCGGACGCCGACCAGCTCGTACTTGTCGAGACCGACCGCTGCGGCGTCGACATGCCTGACTACACGACCGAGCACATGCGCCGGGTCGTCCGCTTCGGCGTCGCGAAATGGCTGGAAATGGAAACGAGCGGAAAATACAACGCCGTCATCTTCTTCAAGAATCACGGACACCTCTCCGGCGGCACCATGCGCCATGCGCACATGCAGCTTGTCGGCTTCCGCGGCGACGTCGATCCGTCGCTTTTCATCGACGAAGAAGATTTTGAGGGACTTCCCATCGTCGAGGAAAACGGCGTCCTGCTGAATGCCGCCACCCATCCCCGCCTCGGATTCGGCGAATTCAATCTCGTCGCCGCGCCCGACAGCCTCGACACGCTCGCCGACCTATTACAAAAAACGGTCGCCTACATCTGCGACCGTTTCCAAAAAAGCGAGGACAGCTACAATATTTTCTTCTATCGCCTCGGAGAGAAGATCGGCGTCAAAGTCATGCCGCGCTTCCCGACCTCCCCGCTCATGATCGGCTACGACCTCAGGATCCTGCCGAGCAATCTGGCGGAAATCGTCGAAACTTTTCAGCGGGATTGGCTATAAAATCTCTCTTCCCGCGCCGCCTTGACATTTGCGGCGAATCGCTTACAATAAGAACACGCGGCAACGCGGTCCCAATAAACAACGGAAAGGAAGATTACGATCCCATGAAAAAAGCGCTCGTCGTCATCGACATGCAAAACGACTTCATCGACGGCTCCCTCGGAACACCCGAGGCGCAGGCCATCGTCCTCGCCGTCACCGAAAAGGTAAAAGCCGCTCTTAAAAACGGCGAAAAACTGATCTTCACGCAAGACACGCACCATAAGGACTATCTCGAATCCGCCGAAGGGAAAAAGCTCCCCGTCGAGCACTGCATCAAGCCGTCCCATGGTTGGGGACTGGCCTCCGCGCTCATTCCCTTCGCGAAGGACGCCGTCGTGCTCGAGAAGCCGACTTTCGGCGCGACGGGACTGCCGCAGCTCGTAGCGGACTGCGACGAGATCACCGTCGTCGGTCTCTGCACTGACATCTGCGTCATCTCGAACGCCATGCTCCTGAAATCGTTCCTGCCGGAAGCGAAAATCTGCGTGGACAGCGAATGCTGCGCCGGCGTCACGCCCGAAAGCCACACCCGCGCGCTCGAAGCGATGAAGATGTGCCATATCGAAGTGCTGTAAATAAATTGAATTGATTTTCCACTTATCACCTCCCGCTATAACAGTGGCTTGATCGCCTCTATCACAGCGGGAGGTGATTATTTTTTGTATGGGAAATATTGCCGAGAACATGGAGAGAAATAAAAGCAGAAGCAACAAGCTTAAGTAATAATCGACGCAATTCGGTTTCAGAGATTGTTTGACGAGGCGTCAGCAAATCCTTTTCTCCGTAGGGTTTCTGACCTTGTACCAAATCCTGCAAAAAAATTTTTGAGTCAAAAATTTTTACTTCGTTTTTTTCGCAAGCGAAAAAGGATCCGCTAAAGAGGCTGATATAACAACGGTTTCGAGCGGTGGGAAGTTTTTCCTTCCAAACGGAATTTGAAAGAAACCAGTCATTGTTGACATCGGAAGTTCCCTCTCGGGGTTGTCCGCCTATCCGCATAAAAAGTGAAAGCCCGCAAGGATTGAAATCCTTGCGGGCTGCTTTTTTCAGACCTCCATGATTATGGGAAGAATCATCGGACGACGGCGTGTCTTGTCAAACAGATAACGCCCGAGAGCGTCGCGGATATTCGACTTGATTGCGCCCCATTCGACGACGCGTTCCTCCTGGCAGCGGTCGAGCGCCTGCTCGACGCGCGCCCGCGCCTCTTCCATCAGTTCCTCGGACTCGCGCACATAAACGAACCCTCTTGACACGATATCCGGTCCCGAAACGACCTCGCCGGTCTCGCGGTTCATCGTCAACACGATGATCAGGATGCCGTCCTGCGAAAGCTGGCGGCGGTCGCGAAGCACGATATTTCCGACGTCGCCTACGCCAAGGCCGTCCACGAGCACGCGGCCCGCGGTGACTTTTCCGGCCACCGCGCCCGAGTCGCGGGTAAATTCAAGTACCTGTCCGTTTTCACTGATAAAGATGTTTTCCTTCGGCATCCCGAGTTCCTGCGCCAGCTTCGCGTGCTTGATCAGGTGGCGATACTCTCCGTGTACCGGAATAAAGAACTTCGGACGCACGAGATTGTGCATCAGCTTTATCTCTTCCTGGCTCGCGTGGCCGGAAACGTGAATGCCCTCGCTGCGCCCGTAGATCACGTTCGCGCCGAGCTTCAAAAGATGATCGATGGTCTTCGATACGAGCTTTTCATTTCCCGGAATCGGCGTTGCCGAAATGATAATCGTATCACCGGGAACGATAGTCACTTTGCGGTGCTCGCCCACCGCCATGCGCGTCAGCGCCGACATCGGCTCGCCCTGACTGCCCGTCGTAATGACGACGACCTGATTCGGCGAATAGAAATTGATCTCGTCAATGTCGATGATCGTGCCTTCCGGCGCGCTGATATAACCGAGCTCCAAAGAAATCGTGACGACGTTCACCATGCTGCGGCCGAGCACGGCGACTTTTCGCTTGTAGCGCACCGCCGTATCAATGACTTGCTGGATACGGTGAACGTTCGACGAGAACGTCGCGACGATGATGCGCTGTTTCGCGTTGTGAAAAGCCTTGTCAAAAGCCGCTCCGACTGTGCGCTCGCTGGGCGTATGTCCTTCGCGCTCCGCGTTCGTGCTGTCCGCGAGCATCAGCAGCACGCCCCGGTTTCCAAGATCGGAAAAGCGGCGAAAATCCGTCATCTCGCCGTCAATCGGCGTATAATCGAGCTTGTAGTCGCCCGTATGGACAATCATGCCAAGCGGCGTGCGAATGGAAAGCCCCACCGCGTCCGGTATGCTGTGATTGACGCGGATAAAGCCGACGCTGAAGCAGCCAACGTTGATCACGTCGCCCGGCGCGACAGGCCGAAGCTTCTCGCAGCTCACGCTGTGCTCCTTCAGACGTCCCGACAAAATGCCAAGCGTCAACCGCGTACCGTAAACCGGCACGTCGATCTGCTTCAGCACGTACGGGAGCGCGCCAATATGGTCCTCATGCCCGTGCGTGAGAACAATGGCCCTGATCTTGTCGCGATTCTCCAACAGATATGTGATGTCGGGAATCACGAGATCAATGCCCAGCATGTCGTCCTCGGGGAACATCAATCCTGCATCGATCAACAGGATATCGTCGTCCACGCGGATAACCGTCATATTTTTGCCGATCTCCCCCAAGCCGCCCAGAGGAATGACCTGCAACTTTTGTTGTCCCTTCGACAAAAAAACAACACCTCCATTTTTATTTGACTGTAAAGGGAATCCTTGATGAAATCCGAACCGTTCAATGCCTAACCATGAATAATAAAGAAGAATTGACCGTTCTGTTTCCGCTAATGATTATTATATCGCGATAAATCCCCGCTTGTCAAAGAAAGAATTGAACTTGATGCTAAATTCTTTTATAATAGATATATTATTTTAGGGGGGTTTTCTGTTTTGAAAGAACTTGCTTACTATGACGGCGCGTTTTTGCCGCTGGACACTTACGCCGTCCATCTTGAGGATCGCGGCTTTCAGTTCGGCGACGGCGTGTTTGAGACGATCCGCGTATATGACGGCAAATGCTTCGCGCTGAAAGAACATTTGGAACGCTACCGCCGCTCGATGCGCGAGCTGGCGATCCCCATCACCGACGCCGACGCAGAGCTGGTCGGCGTCTTCTACGAGCTGATCGAGAAGACGGAAATCAAGGACGGAATCATCTATTTTCAGCTCACGCGCGGCACTTCGCCCCGCTCCTATCTGCCGCCCAAAATCAATCTGCCCCATCTCGGCGTCGTCATCCGCGACGTGCCGATCCATACGGACTGGCAGGAGAAAGGCATTCGCGCCGCGCTGGTCGAGGATATCCGCTGGCTGCGCTGCGACATCGCATCGCTGAATCTTCTCGGAAGCGTTCTCGCCGCCGAGGAAGCGCGGAAAAAGAACGCGAAGAAAGCGCTGTTCTTCCGCAAGGAAAAGAACACCGTCACCGAGGGCGAAGACGCGAATTTCTTCGTCGTCAAAGACGAGGTGCTTTGGACGCATCCGGCAAACGAAATGATTCTCTCCGGCGTCACGCGCGCGATCGTCAAAGAAAAGCTCGCGCCCGCCCTCGGCCTCACCGTCGTGGAAAAGACGCTGACGCCTGACTTCGTCAAGGGTGCGGAGGAAGCGTTCTTCACGAACACCGCCGACGAAATCGTCCCGGTCACGATGATCGACCGCGACCCCATCGCCGACGGCGCCCCCGGCCAAATCACGAAAAAACTCCTTGCCGCTTACAAAGAGCATGTCAAAGAAGAACTTGCAAAGCCGATGGAGGAATGAACTCTCCTTTGTGCGTTGACAATAAAAGCACGCGTACTTATACTATATAGTATACTCGCCTGCGGCGAGTGTTACGGACAGGCACACAGCCTTTGCCCTACATTTCATTTTTCCGCAGCCGATTATAAGAACATAATGAGGAAGGGAAGAGAAATTCATGGCAACCAACCCCGTAAAAATCACAGAAACGATCCTGCGCGACGCTCATCAGTCGCTTTGTGCGACGCGTATGCGTATCGAGCAGATGATTCCCCAGCTTGAAGCGCTGGACGCTGTCGGCTTCAACGCTCTGGAGGCTTGGGGCGGCGCGACTTTCGATTCGTGCCTGCGCTTCCTTGGCGAAGACCCGTGGGAACGCCTCGACACTTTGAAGCAGCACCTGAAAAAGACGCCGATCCAGATGCTGCTCCGCGGGCAGAATCTTCTTGGCTATAACCATTATTCCGACGACGTAGTCCGCGCGTTCGTGCGGCAGGCGTCGAAGCACGGCGTCGCGGTGTTCCGCATTTTCGACGCGCTGAACGATATCCGCAATCTGACCACGGCTATCGACGAGGCGCTCAAATGCCCGGAAAAGCCGCATGTCCAAGGCTGCCTCGTTTACACGGTCAGCCCGTACCACACGAACGAGACCTTCGTGGAACTGGCGAAAAAACTCGAGGAGATGGGCTGCCATTCCGTTTGCATCAAGGATATGTCCGGCCTCTTGAAGCCTTACGTAGCCGAGGACCTCGTGAAGAAACTCAAGGCCGCCGTCAAGGTTCCCATCGAGCTGCACACGCATTACACCAGCGGCTTCGGCTCCATGGCGTACTTAAAGGCCATCGAGGCGGGCGTCGACATCATCGACTGCGCGTTGGCGCCGTTCTCCTGCGACACGTCCCAGCCCTGCACCGAGACGATGGTCGAGACGCTTGTCGGCACCGAGCGCGACACCGGCCTTGACCGCCAGAAACTCATTCCGATTTCCAAGCATTTCACGAAGGTCAAGCAGGATCTGATCAAGGAATTCGACCTGAAGGGCTATTTCGACGTGAACCCGAACGTCCTCGACTTCCAGATTCCGGGCGGCATGCTGTCGAACCTGACGAATCAGCTCAAGGAAATGGGCATGGAAGACAAGTATCAGGATCTCCTCGACGAGATGCCGCGCGTTCGCGCCGATCTCGGCTTCCCGCCGCTCGTCACACCGTCCAGCCAGATCGTCGGCTCGATGGCCACGATGAATGTGATGATGGGCCAGCGCTATAAGACGGTGCCGAAGGAAGTCAAGGATCTCGCCCGCGGCAAGTTCGGCCGCACGCCGAAGCCCATCGACCGCGATTTCCTTATCAATACGCTGCACATTCCCGAAAACGAGATCATCGACGATTGCGCGAAGGAAGACGCGAAGGAGAACACCGTCGCCCAGTTCCGCGAGGAGATGGCGAAAAAGGGGTACGCCAACGCGCCCGAGGAAGACGTCCTGTCCTACGCCCTGTTCCCGCAGGTCGCCGAAGAGTTCTTCAAGAGCAAAGGCAGAATGTAATCTCCTTAGACAGCTTAAAAGCCACCAACTATTGCAGTTGGTGGCTTTTTTGTCACGCTTATCATGATTCTGCTTCAGCTTCCCGCTCCGCTTTTCGTTCGCGGTATTCCTCGACCATCATATAGATGAGAGGAACGACGACAAGCGTCAAGAGCGTCGAGGTCGTCAGGCCGCCAATCAGCACTACGCCCATCGACTGACGAAGCTCCGCGCCCTCACCGATACCGAGCGCCACCGGCAGCATACCGAGAAGCGTCGAAAGCGTCGTCATCAGGATCGGACGCAGTCGAAGCGAGCAAGCTTCCAGAATCGAGTCGCGGATTCCCATGCCGCGTTCCCGCGCCTGATTCGCATAGTCGATCAACAAGATCGCATTTTTCGTCACGAGACCCAAAAGCATGGTAAAACCGATGACGGACATCATGTTTGCGGTCTGGTTTGCGACGAGCAGGCCGAGCACAGCGCCGATGATGGCAAACGGCAGGCTCATCATGATGATGAACGGCTGGGACAGGCTTTCAAACTCGGCAGCCAGCACCATATAAATCAGCACGATTGCCAGAACAATCGCTTTCACGACCTCGCCGAAAATTCGGCTCATCATATCGGACTGGCCGATCATTTTCGCGCGGTAACCGATGTCCATATTGAGGGCCGGAATATAGTCGCTCTGGATCTTCTGCAGGAGGTCGCCGGGCGATGTGCCGACCGTGTCGGCGTAAACGGCGATCTGCCTCTGCCTGCCCTCGCGGTTTATGCGCGTCGGGCCGGATTCCAGCGTAACTTCCGCGATGTCGCCGAGACGGATAAAGTTGCCGCTCGAGGTCGATACTCGCAGATTCTTCACGTCGTCGACGGTGCGGCGGTTCGCCTTTTCCATCTGAAGGATAATGTCATAGTCGTTGTTGCCGATGGTGTATGAATTTCTGGTGCTTTTGCCCTGGAACGCATACTGCACCACCGAGCCGACGGCGGAATTGTCAAGCCCGGCGCGGCTTGCCTTGAGCTGGTCGAGACGAATCACGATTTCAGGCTCGGCGTCATTTCCCTGTATCTCCACGTCCGTAGCGCCCGGGAAGCCGCGAATCATGTCTGCAAGTTCGTTCGCATAGCGCATCAGATATTCGAGATCGCTGCCGCGCAGACCGATCTGCACCGGCCTCGACTCGCCGCGCCCGCCGCCGCCGCCCTGATTCGTGACGACGGCAACCTGCATTTCGCCGACTTTAGAAAACTCGCCGCGAAGCTCGCGCATGATTTCCTGCATACCGCGTTTCCGCTCGCCGGCAGGATAAAGCTTCACATCGATACCGCCTTCGTTGACCGGCGTGCGGACGCCGCCGATTCGCGTCGCCGCCACGCGCACTTCCGGCATGGCCGCAATATGCTGCTCCAAAGGCTGCACAAGACGCGCCATTCGCTCAAGACTCGTGCCCGGCGGCGCTTTGACGTTCACGCTGAACTCGCCGGAGTCGTACACCGGCTGCAGCTCGATTCCGAGGAACGGAAAGAGCGCGAAATTCAAAAGCAAAGTCGCGAAAGACGCCGCGATAAATTTTTTCGGGTGATTGATGGCGTATTTCATCAACTGATCGTACGCTTCCCGCAGAGAGTCGAAGCCCGCTTCAAACCGCTCCAGCAGCCACTCGATGAAAGGCGGACGCAGAGACGTCCCCTTGTCCTTCTTGGTCGGATCTTTCAGCCAGTGCGCGGAAACCATCGGCGTCAAGGTATAGGCGGACATAGTGGAGAAGGCCAGCGCAAAGGCGACCGTCAGACCAAACTGCTTGAAATACTGGCCGACGACCTCGCCCATCGAGCCGATCGGTACGAAAACCGCCATCAGGGACATCGACGTCGCCAGAATGGCAAGCACCAATTCTTTTGTCGCGTCCGCCGCCGCCGCCATCGGCTTCTTCCCCATCTCGATATGGCGGAAAACGTTTTCGACGAGCACGATCGCGTCGTCAATCAAAAAGCCTACCGCCAGAGAAAGTCCCATCAGCGACATATTGTTCAGCGTGAAATCCATCAGCCGCATCAGATAGAACGTGGCGATGATCGAAGTCGGGATCGCGAGGCCGCCGATGATAGTCGCGCGAAGATCCTGCAAAAACAGGTAAGTGATCGCCAGCGCCAAAAAACCTCCGAACAAGATCGTATTCCAGACGTCGGCGACGTTTTCACGGATATAACGCGACTGGTCGCGCGTGATCTCGACATGGATATCGGGGGGCAGATCGTTCGCCTGCAATTCTTTCAGCGCGGCGTTTACCCTGTCCACGACCTCGACGGTATTCGTGCGCGACTGTTTGCGGACGAATACGACGACGCAGGGAATCCCGTTCGCGCGGGAATACGTCTCTTCGTCCTCCCATGTATCTTCCACATCGGCAACGTCGGTCAGCATCACCGGCCGTCCGTTGTGGTTCGCGACGACGATCTGCTTGAAATCGTCGATGCTGTAAAATTTGCCCACTGTACGGACGGTAATGGTATTCTGACCGTCGCGGATCTTGCCGCCTGGGGTATTGTAATTCGCCGCGTTGACTTGCTGCAGTACTGTTTGCACGGAAATACCGTACGCTTTCAGTTTCTCCGGCAGCACGTGAATCTTCATTGCACGGGAGCTGGCGCCGACGACAGTCGCCTCCGCCACGCCATCAAGCTGCTGCAGCTCGTCCTTCACAAGATCGTCGACGAGACGGCGCACCTCCTGCGGCGGACGCACGTCCGAAGAGAAGGTGTACGCCGCGATCGCCTGGGAAGACGTGTCAAAATTCTGCACTGTCGGTTCGTCGATGTCGTCCGGCAATCGCTTCCGAACCGTCGCAACTTTCTCGCGCACTTCGCTGGCCATTGCTTTCGGGTCGACGCCGATGTCAAACTCCAGCACCGTCTGGGAAAAGCCCTCGCGAATCGTCGAAGTGATGGTCTTGATACCCGACACTTGACTGACGCGGTTCTCGATAGGCTTCGTAATCAGCGTTTCCATTTCTTCCGGCGCTGTCCCCTCGTACGTCACGGTCACGCCGACCAGCGGAAGATCGACGTCAGGATACAGATCGACGCCGAGCTCCGGATACGAGCGTATGCCGAAAACGACCAGCACGAGGATGAACATCGTCGTGAAGACAGGCCGCTTGATAAAAGTTTCAATCATAAACGTTCTTCCTTACTTGTTTCCCTCCGACGCTTCCCCGTCGAGGCGATCCACCACTTTTACTTTGCTGCCGTCGCGGAGCTTGTTCTGCCCGCCCGCGATGACTAAATCACTCTCGCTGATACCGTCAAGAATCTCGACAAGGTCGTCGCCGATATAGCCCGTCGTGACGACGCGGCGCACCGCCGTATCGTCCTCGACGACGTAGACCGTACGCTGGTCGTCGCGCATGACGATGGCCGAAAACGGCACGGTCAAGACGTTTTGTTTCGCTTTCGTCGTAATCACGGCGTCCGCGTAAACGCCGCCCTTGAGCCGTCCGTCGTGATTGTCTATGGAGACCTCGGCTTCAAACGTGCGCGACGCGCTGTCCGCCACCGGCGCGACCCGCGTGATTGTGCCGCGCGCCGTCTTGTCGTCCCCCGCCATGGACGGAATCGTAAAGTCCACGGCTCTGCCCGGCGCAACGCTGGCGATATAGCCTTCCGGCACGTCGATTTTCGCCAGGAGCGTTGAAATATCCGCGATATTGAACAGCGCCGTGCCAACCTTCGCATAGTACCCTTCCTGATAATAGCGTTTTTGAATAATGCCGGCCCGCGGCGTCGAGACCGTCGTACCGCCAAGCTTCGACTGCGCCGCTTCGAGGGCGCCCCGCGCCGCTTCCAGCTTTGCCGCCGCGTTCTCGTGCGCGAAGCGCAGATTGTCCACGGATTCCTGCGACACGGCGCCGTCTTGCAAAAGCTTTTCATACCGCTGCAAATCGAGCGTCGTTTTGTCAAGATTCGTCCGCGCGTCCACATAGGCGCCTTCAGCCACGACATACGCCGCCGACATATCCTTCTGCTCCAGCACGACGAGATCGTCGCCAGCCGCTACGGCCTGCCCTTCCGCCACCAGCACGCGCTCGATGCGCCCGTCCACTTTCGCGGCGACGTCCGCCTGCCAGACCGGATCCAGCGTCCCGGAAAAACGAATCTTCGGCACGACCGTCTGACGCTTCGGGTGCTCGACGACCACCGAGACGACCGTTCCCTGTCGGCTCTTGCTCGCCTGTTCACTGCGCCCCATTACGTTTTTTATCACGCGAAAACCGACAATCGCCACCAGGACGATTGCCACAATCAAAAATACGCGCGTCTTGCCCGACTTCATAAATCTTACCTCTCAATCCTGCTTCCTTGATTCTCAGACTTGATATATGTTTCGTTTCGACGTCAACTTTTGTTTTCCTTTGTACTATAGAAAGTTTAATATAATTTTAATCATAAAAAAAGCCCCCAGCCGGAGGCTTTTTGTCGTGTCGGAGGAATCAGTACTTCTCGCCTTCATACATTCGATAGTGGTTTGCCCCGCGTGCAACAACATCGCCCAGCGCCTTTCCCGCAGCGTCGATCAGCTCTTCCGCCGTACCCAGCTCGTTTCCCGCGACGGCGATGCCGATGCTGCATGACGCCGGAAGAGACATATCCAGCGCGCGACGGGCAAATTCATCCAGGAAGCGCTGCGCGCGACGCTCTACAACGTCGATGGAAAGCGCGCCGCGGAAAAAGACAATGAACCGCGTGTCGGTAATCGCGCCCAAAATGTCGGTGTCTCGAAATTCCGCGTGAAGAACCGTTTCCATAGCACTGAAACACTTATCTTTCCAGCTTGAATTAGCCAGTTCTCCTTTTCCGTAGCCGTCGATTTCCGCCGCGAACAATACGCCTTTTTCCCTCGCGCGAAGCAGTACCAGCTCCGCGTTGATCCGCGCCGCCAACGTCTTCAAGTCGACGCGCAAACCTTGCGGCGTTTCGCCATCTTTCGGAGAAAGTTCTTCGGCGAAGCCGACGACGCCGTCCTGTCCCAGCCGCGTATATGTCAGCCGGAAAAGCGCGCCGTTCAACCGCCCCGGCGCATGCACATCAACACAGCCTTTCGACGGTCCTTCCCATAGGAAATTCCATTCCTTTGCCGTTTTCGATTCCTTGATGCCTCTTTCTTGCAAAAAGCCTTGTTCCTGCTGCGGCATACAATATGACAGGCAGTCTGTTTTCACGTCGTACATCCACGCGATTACGCGCGCACGCCGTGCCAACAGCTCGATGAGCTCGCCTTGCCCGACCATTTTTTCGTCCTCCTGCTCTCCTCTTACTTCACTACCATGACCGCGCATTTCGCGTTTTCCACGACATACTGGCTCACGCTGCCAAGCAGCACGCCCTTGACGAGTCCAAGGCCGCGGCTGCCCATCACGACAAGATCCGCGCCGCAGTCCTCCGCTACGTCGACGATGACCGGCGCAGGCGAGCCCGTCTCCATGACGCGCTCCGACTCCACACCTTCCGGCACGCTTTCCTCCGCATGCGTAAGTACCACGTCGCCCGCTTTGTTCACGGCCTCCAAAAGGTCAGCCGACAAACAGGAATTGACCGCAAGCTGGTTGACGTTCGCCACATACAGGAATGTCAGCTTGGATTTCAGCGCCGCCGCCAACTCGATTGCTTTTCCCAGCGCGCGTTCCGAGCTTTCCGAGCCGTCCACCGGCACCAATATTTTATTCATAGACCTGTGCTCCTTCCGTTTTCAGGACTTTTTTCATATTCAACGATATATGTATTCGCCCTTTGTAAAAAAAATCCTTCTTTGAGTGAAAGATTTCCTGTCGACGTTTTCTTGCATTACGTCGCGATTTAGGTTAAACTTTACACATTCTAAGATTTGAAAGGAAGCAATACCTATGAAGGAAAAGCGAGCCCCTGAAACGCAAGGCGCGGCGGATGCCGTCGCCATCATGGAAAAGACGACGATCGCCGACATTTACCGCGCGGCGTATTACCTTGACAATGTAACGACAAAAACGGCTCTGATTGAAAGCCCGTATTTTTCTTCCATCTGCGGCAACACTGTTCTTTTGAAGCCGGAAAACCTGCAAGTCACCGGCTCTTTCAAACTTCGCGGCGCATACAACCGCATCAGCCAGCTTTCGGACGAGGAACGGGCGAAAGGCGTCATCACCGCTTCGGCGGGCAACCACGCCCAGGGCGTCGCTTTTGCTTCGCAAAAACTCGGCGTCAAAGCCGTCATCTGTATGCCCGCAACGACGCCGATCCTGAAAGTCGAAGCGACGCGCGCTTACGGCGCGGAAATCGTGCTGCACGGTGACGCCTTCGACGACGCTTACGCGAAATCGTTGGAACTCCAGAAAGAAAAGGGCTATGTTTACATCCATCCGTTCAACGACCTCAACGTTCTCTTGGGGCAGGGCACGACGGCAAAAGAGATCATCGACGACTGCAAAGACGTCGACGTGATTCTCGTCCCAATCGGCGGCGGCGGATTTGCCAGCGGCGTTGCGATGGCGGCGAAACTCGTCAATCCGCACGTCAAGGTCATCGGCGTCGAGCCTGCGGGCGCGGCCTGCATGAAAGCCGCGTTCAAGGCGGGCGGCGTCACCACGCTCCCATTCGTCGACACAGTCGCCGACGGCTGCGCAGTCAAGACGCCGGGGACGCTGACCTACGCGTTCTGCCGGAAGTACCTCGACAGCATCATCACGGTCTCCGAGATGGAAATCATGAGCGCCCTTCTCTCCCTGATCGAGAAACACAAGCTCGTCGCCGAAGGGGCGGGCGTGCTTTCCCTCGCCGCGCTGCCGAAGCTGAAAATGAAGAACAAGAAAGTCGTCGCGATCGTCAGCGGCGGCAATATCGACATCTCGACCATCTCCGCGCTGATTGACAAGGCGCTGATCGACCGCGGGCGCGTCTTCTGCTTCGGCGTAATGCTGCCGGACAAGCCGGGGCAGCTCCTCGCAGTCGCCAAGATTCTCGCCGACACCCACGCGAACGTCACGAAGCTCGAACACAATCAGGCGGGCGTAACGGACAGCTTCAAGAAAGTGCAGCTTGAAGTCACCTGCGAAACACACGGTGAAGACCACATCCGTACGATCATCGCCGCCCTCGAAAAAGAAGGATACGACGTTTCGCGCGTGTATTAAAGGAGACGCAAAACAATGGAAACCTCGCCACTGCAAGATACGCACAACCTGCAAAAACTCTCCGATCTTGACGACGTCACGAGCAGCCGTCTCGCCGAAATCTTCAAGGTACTCGGCGACCCCACGAGAATCAAGCTGCTCGCTCTTCTGACAACGGAAGAGATGCGCGTCAGCGACATCGCCGAAGCCCTCTCGATGGGCCAGTCGGCAATCTCCCACCAGCTCCGCGTGCTCAGGAACGCGCGGCTCGTAAAATTCCGCAAGGACGGAAAGGAAGCATGGTACTCCCTCGACGACGACCATGTCGTCAAACTGATGCGGCAGGGGCTCGATCACGTGACCCTCGGCTGAAAGGGGCGATCTTCATGCGTGCAAAGCGACGGTCTTTTCTCGCCGCCCTCATGACATTTGCGTTCACACTGTTCCTGTCCGGCGCCGTTCTCGCCGCGCCGCTCCTGAAGCTGGGCTCGGAAGGCCACGACGTCCGTATCTTGCAGGAAAACCTCAGCCGTCTCGGCTATGACGTCGAGCTAAGCGAAATCTTCGACGACGCGACGCAGCGCGCGGTACTGGAATTCCAGCGTGCCGAAGGACTTACCGCCAGCGGCGCAGTGGACCGAGAGACATGGCGCGCGCTCAAAACACGCGCCGCCTCAAAACCAAGCGCAGCGGGAAAAACGGAACAACCGGAAAAAGAAACACCGTCCACGCAATCAGCGCCCGACGCAAAGCCGGCTGCGAAAACGCCCCCCGCGAATCCGACGGGCAAGACGCCCACTGCAAAACCGTCGGATAAAACGCCTACGGCAAAGCCCTCGGACAAGACGCCCGAACCTGCAACAGAGAAAGTTCCCGAAAGCGCGCCGTTCCTGCCGAAGAAAAAGGTCGATTCCGTCATCAAGACGGCCAAGAAATACACGGGAACGCGTTACGTCTTCGGCGGCACGACGCCGAAAGGCTTCGACTGTTCCGGCTTCGTCCAGTACGTATTCAAGCAAAACGGCTTTGCGATTCCCCGCACCGCCGACGAGCAATACAAACTCGGCAAGCGCATCAAGAAACGCGCCGAACTTGAACCCGGCGACCTCGTCTTCTTCTCGACCTACGAAAAAGGCGCGTCGCACTGCGGCATCTATCTCGGCAAGAACCAGTTCATTCACGTCTCCTCCAGCAAGGGCGTCCGCGTCGACAGCCTTGACGACAGTTATTGGAAGCCTCGCTGGTACGGCGGCAAGCATATCGTAAAAAAATGAACGCATACAAAAAAGACGCCATCGCGGCGTCTTTTTTTGCGGGAAAGAAAACACACCTACACGCAGGAAATATACTTTGTGCGGTAATTTGATATTTCAGCCCACTACGCGCACATATTTCACCCCGAAGGCTTCCTTCAGAGCGCCGATGCAGTCACGCTCAATAAAGGAACGCTGCATGGCATTGGTCACGATTAAGAGCGATTCTTCGTTCTTGGAGAGATTTTCCACCTTCGCAAAGCTACGGTCAAACACATCTTTCGGTAAAAGATCCCGAAGTTTAGCGAGGCACCCGCTGAGAGCAGGCTTTTCCTCTGCGATGCGTTCTTCCAACGGACGCATGACCTCGGCGGACAATGTCCGATCCATTCCCCATTCATGCTTGGTTTCGGCGTACATAAGCGATTCCTCCTTCTATATGATTGTTATTTGAAGGAAGCACTGATTCCTTGGTCGAGCTTTCGGCAAATGAATCAATGCTTTCTTTTCTCATATTATAGCACAATGGCCA
This sequence comes from Schwartzia sp. (in: firmicutes), assembly GCA_017619685.1. Lineage (GTDB taxonomy): Bacteria > Bacillota > Negativicutes > Selenomonadales > Selenomonadaceae > RUG12372. The sequence goes on along the minus strand of JAFZRW010000104.1, from coordinate 1,653 downwards.
GCCGCCATGCCATAAGAATATATTCTTATCGCCGTTTCTGATTCGTATCAGACCGTAAGAACTGCACCAAGGAAACGATTATACAAGTATGACTTGCTTAACTCTTCACGCAAAACCCTCTCGCCAAGAAGCAATCTTGCGCTTCTTGGCGAGAGGGTTTAGTTTTGTGAAACGCCCTATGTTTTTCGTCCTTTCAATCGTTCTGCGGCGATACGATAAACTTCGTCGTCGGCTCTTATCCCCACTACGATGATTTCCATTCCTTTTTCTGTCCGTTCCAAGTGGTACACAATACGAACACCCAATCGTCGCAACTTGATTTTTAGGCAACCTGCAAGATTTATACTTTTTCTGTTTCCAAGCGGTTTGCCGTATCCGCCCTCCGTATCAGGAAGCGGATTCTCGCTCACGCGGTCAATGGCTTTCAGGATCTGATTCCGTTGACTTTTGTCAAAGCTCAAAATATCTTCCCGCGCTTCTGGCGTATAAAAGACTTTCCACTCACTCATTCAATCTCAACCTCGGGCAGTGCGTCCAATTCCGCTTGCGTAACGCCGCACTCATCCATCATCTCTTCCATTGTGACGTTTTTCTCGCGAGGTTTGGAAAGACGTTCTGCCGCAATCTGCTCTACGCGCATATCTGCAAGCAGTTCCATAAGAGTGTTATATTCTTCTGCGGTCTGGATGACAAATGCGGGGCGGTCATTTTCTGTAATGATTTTTCGCCCATTGGCACGTACATCGTCAAATACGTGTCCCGCCATGTTCCCAAAAGCGGCGACAGGAAGCGCTTGTTCCATCATATTCGTTTGCACAACGCCCACTCCTTTCTCATATTAGTCCTTTTTAAATTATTATATCATCAGTCTTTTAAAAAAGCTATGCGGATTCCTTAATCCTTATACATCTTACCCAACGGATTGTCTTTGAAGAGCGTCCCCTGCTCGATGTAACGGTGCACCATCTTCTCAGATTTGTGCCGCGTTTGGCGCATGATGTCGAGGACGCCGATGTCGTGCTGGGCGGCGCTTGTCGCAAATCCGCGGCGGAGGCTGTGTCCGGCGAATTGCGTTTCGTCAAAACCCGCCATGCGCGCGTATTTTTTTACGATCAGCGCGACGGATTTGTCGGAGAGCGGCCCGTCACGAAGTTCTCCGTTCTTTTTGAACGCGCGGAAAAGCGGACCGCTTTTCAACCCTGCGTGGCGCGTCCATTCCCGAACGGCGCGGGCAGCGCAGATAGACGCGTCCGGCGCAAAAGGAATCGCAACGCTGCTCCCCTTCCCCGTTTGGTCGCCTTTCGCGCGCGGAATGAAGACGACGAGTCCCTGCGGCGAAAAGGTCAAATCCTCCACATTGACGGCGACGAGCTCCGAACGGCGAAACGCGCCCGCGAATCCCAGAAGGATCAGCGCGCGGTCGCGAAGCGTCGGCAGGCTGTCGCCTTGAAAGCAATCTGCCAAAAGCGGCAGCGTCTCCAAAAGGATCGGCGACTTGCCATGCTGGAACGTTCCCTTTTCGCGTCGGATTGCCGCCACCGCCGCCCGCACCATGCCGTCATGAGCGGGATTCTTGTCGGCGCTGAGGCCTGCCGCAATATGATTCTCCGAGATTGCGGTGACGCGGCGCGCGACCGTATTCGCCCGAGCGTT